>CAZUHM010000038.1:0-16895 GCA_964620575.1 uncultured Methanobacteriaceae archaeon
AGAATTGGCTGTCACAGTGGTATATGTAGGTTTGTACTGTTTCTGGTGGTTCGAAGACGTACGTTTCCATTTTTTCTGTTCCGGGTCCGCCTCGTGGTATCATTCCTACGAACATTACAAGTCCTTTTGGTGGTGGTGTGGGGAATAGTTTTAGTCTTTGGATGATTACTTCGATTGCCGATTGTACGTTTTTTCTTGTTGTTTTACTTTTGATGTTACTGCTTTGTCCTATTTTATCAACCATTTGTTTTCGTACATCACTTACTTGTTTGTCTGGTGGTATGTATACACTTACTAGCTCGGTTCCTCTTCCTTTTTTGTTTTCTAGTTCTTTGAGGGTTTTTTTTACTTCATACATCTCTTTTGATGTTACTTCACTCATTTTTTTCTCTCCTAGAAATTGTTTACGATGTTGTTATATTGATTATTGGATAGTTTTTCTTGAATACGTTGTTGGTGGTTATGTTGTTTTCAGGTTTTTGTCGTATTCTCTGTTTTTGTTATATGTTCATTTTTATCTTATCCAATTTTTTGTTAAAATGTTTCTTTAATAGAATAGTATGTTGTTATTTCTGTTTTTTGTTCTTTATATTTTTTTGTAGATTTTTTTTTGTTTTCATTTTCATTGTTTTTGTGGTGTTTTTTCAGGTGTGGTGTTTAGTTTTTAATAGATAATTATATCAATGGTTTTAAAGATAAATTACTAATAATGAAATAATTGTCTTTGTTTGTTTTTTGTGGATGATTATTTAACAAAGTTAATGGAGAAGGCTATTAATGCGAATTGTAATTACAATAGGTGGATCAATCTTACTTAAAGAGTATGATTATACGAAGTTTGAAGAATATGCTGATATTATTAGGCAGATTAATGAGGAACATGATGTATTTATTGTTGTGGGTGGTGGTAAGCCTGCACGTGAGTATATTGGTGTTGTTAGGGATATGGGTGAAAGTGAATCTATCTGTGATGAGATTGGTATTCAGGTTACCCGTATTAATGCCCGTTTGTTACAGCTTGCCTTGAAAGATTGTTCTTATCCGGTTATACCTGAGAACTTCCATCAGGCTTTGGAGTATTCTGCTGGTGGTAGGATTGTTATTATGGGCGGTACTGAGCCTGCTCATAGTACTGATGCTGTGGGCAGTATCTTGGCTGAATATGTTGGGGCTGATCTTGTTATTAATGCTACTAGTGTTGATGGGTTGTTTGATAAGGATCCTAACAAGTTTGATGATGCTGTGATGTTTAGTGAAGTTACTACTGAGAAGTTGTTGGAAGTTGTTTCTGGTAATGAGACTAAGGCTGGTACTTATGAATTTATTGATAAGACGGCTATTGAAATTATTAAGCGTTCTGCTATCAAGACGGTTATTGTTAATGGTAATGTTCCTGAAAATGTCAGAACTGCAATTTCCGAACCTATTGGTACATTAATTACAAATTAGATTTTTTGGAGGTCAGTATTATGGTTGTTGAAGCTCATAGGCATTGTGCTATTTGTGGTAAACCTATTCCTATGTCTGAGTCTTTCTGTTCTGATCAGTGTCAGGAACAGTTTCAGTTAAGGCAGAAACAGGTTTCTAAACAGAGAAAAATGTTGTATGTTGTCATTGCGATTTTTGTTATTGTTTGGATTGCTTTCATGTATCTTAGGTAGGTTTTTATTTTTTCTCCTCCCTTTCTAGTTTTTTTGTGCTGTGTTTCGTGTTTTTTGTTTTATTGTTGTAAACTATATCTTAGGTTAGTTACATAGTATTTAGTAATGACGATTAAATTTTAATCGGAGGTTTATATACAAATGGAAAATGCATTAATCAGAGTTGTTTTGGACGTTCTAAAACCTCATTCTCCTTCTTTACCTTCATTTGCTATGTATTTAAGTAGTCTTGATGGTGTGGATGGGGTTAACATTACGTTAATGGAAATTGATAAGGATACTGAAAACGTTAAGATTACCATGGAAGGTCATGACCTTATCTATGATAAGATCAGGGAGGCAGTGGAGCATTATGGTGCTTCTATTCATAGTGTTGATGAAGCTGTTGCTGGTCGGAAGTTGGTTGAGGAAGTTACAACACCTCAGGATTAGTTTAACCACCATTTTATTTTTTTGTTTTTTATAGTTTATTTTCAGGTAGATGTTTGTTATGGCTAGAGGAAAAATTACTCCAAATAATATTTTACATTTCAATAGGAAGTCTGGAATGGATGAAGAGGATGCTGATGTTAGGGATATTACTGTAGATAACATTGTTGATGTGGCCAGTAGTGATAATGTTTCTGATGCGATGAAGAACTTATTGGGTAGGTCTGGTTTGCTGCGGGGTGTTAAGGCTGTTAATCCTGTCTGTAAGGTTGCGGGTTTTGTCAGGACTGTTGAGACCAGTTCTTATGATTGGGGTACTGGTATTAAGGGTATTTATGCTTGTAGTGAAGGTGAGATTTTAGTTATTAAGTGTTCTAATAATGATTATGCTATTTGGGGCGGTCTTGCTTCCTGTTCTGCTCAGGTTCATGGTGTTGGTGCTACTGTTATTATTGGTTCTTCCCGTGATACTGAGGATATTTTGAGTATGGGGTATCCTGTTTTTTCCCAGGATATTAAGTCTTGTGCCGGTTTACCTTCTAATGAGGGTGTTATTGGTGAGAATTTAATTGTTGATGATATGGTTATTTCTGATGGTGATTTTGCGGTTTGTGATGTTGATGGGGTTGTTATTGTTCCTAGGGAGCATTTAGATGAGGTTATTGATGAGGTAAATAATATTAAGAATTTTGAGAGTTCTTGTTTTAAGAAGATAACTGAGGATAATCAGCGTTTGGATGATTTGGTTGGTTTTTAATTTTTCTTTGTTTTTTTATAATTTTTTATTTTCTTTGTTTATTTTTTTATCTTTTTTTAGGTGTTTTGTTATTTTTTTTGTTTCGTTAATATATAAATCTATCCAAAAGTATTTATATTAAGACTAATATAATTATTAGTATAATTATAGTTAAATATAAATAAAAGCTAAATAAATCACTATTAAAATAATAGAGGTTTCGATAATATTATTAAATAATCACCTTAAACAAGCAAAATGAACTCCAAATAATCTAATATTCTAATTTTGTACTAATGATTAACAAAAATACAATGATTGACGTGTTTATTTTATATATATTATTTAATAAATCAGAAATAATAAAATGACAAAGAATAAAGTTAAATTGAATGAGATAGGTACGATAAGTCACATTACAAGTACGAATAAATTAATAGTACCTTCAAATAAAACTCCACGTATTGGTTCGCTTTTAGTTAATAGTAAGAACAAGCCTATCGGTAAAATCAGCGATATATTTGGCAGTACCAAGAGTCCTTATATATCAATTAAGACAGGTAACAGGTTTAAGAAAGCGGTACCTGGAGATAAAGTATTTCTTTCACCCCAAAATAAAAGAAGGAGGATGAGGCATGGCAGTAATTCTAAAAAGAAAAAAACGACTAGGTAGACCAAGAAAAAGTGTTAAGGATTCACGTAGCAAAAAACCTGACACTAGGGCTAAGACAACAAAGGCTAAATCTACTAAGGCAAAAACAGCTAAAGCTCCAGAAACTACTAAAGTAGAAGTTCCTAAAAAAGATACTACTAAGAAGGACAGTCCTAAAAAGGTAACTAAATCTAAGAGGGGTCCTGGCAGACCAAGAAAAACTAAGAAAACAGCCTCAGAGGATAAGGTTCAGGATGATAAACATAAGACTACTATTCTTGAAAAACAGGAACCTCCTAAGAAGCGTGGTCCTGGTAGACCTCCTAAGAGTAAGAACAAAACTTCCACTGAGGATGCTCCTAAGAAGCGTGGTCCTGGTAGACCTAGGAAGAATGCTGCTTCCAAGACAAAGTCTACCAAGAAGACCACTGCTGATGATACTCCTAAGAAGCGTGGTCCTGGAAGACCTAAGAAGAAGAAATCTGAGGAGTCGGAGAAGCTTAATGATAAGACTAAGGAGTCCAAGAAACAGTTGAACCCTCTTTACAGTATCATGGATAACTTTAAGGATGACAAGAAGGATGATGCTGGTGAGAATAGTGGGGATGATCTTGGCGATTTCATGTCTGATGCTATGGGCGATGCTGATGTTTTAATGCAGGAGGATTCTGATATTGAGATGATGTCCAATTCTGATCTTGATGTTGATGAGATTATTAAGATTGACACTATGGATTCTGAGGAGTTGGACAGGGAGCTGGATAATGCTTCTGGTATTTCCGAGAAGGAGCAGATGAAGGAAGATGTTGCTGAGATGGAAAAGCAGGAGACTGTCTGTCCTGAGTGTAAGTCCACTAAGCTTATTAATGATCATGAGCGCGGTGAGGTTGTCTGTGGTAATTGTGGTCTTGTTATTGATGATAATATTGTTGATATGGGTCCTGAGTGGAGGGCTTTCGATCATGAGCAGAGGGATAAGCGTACCCGTGTTGGTGCTCCTATAACTTATACTATTCACGATAAGGGTTTGTCTACCATGATTGACTGGAGAAACAAGGATATTTATGGTCGTGACATTCCTGCCCGTAATCGTGCCCAGTGGTACAGGTTAAGAAAGTGGCAGCGTAAGATCAGGATTAGCGGTGCTACTGAGAGAAATCTTGCTTTTGCTCTGAGTGAGCTTGACCGTGATTCTTCCAGACTTGGCCTTCCTAGAAGTGTTCGTGAGTCTGCTTCTGTTGTTTACAGGAATGCTGTTGAGAACAAGCTTATTAGGGGTCGTAGTATTGAGGGTGTGGTTGCTGCTTCATTGTATGCTGCATGTCGTCGTTGTAAGGTTCCTCGTACTCTTGATGAGATTGCGGATGTTTCCCGTGTGAGCAAGAAGGAGGTTGGTAGGACTTACAGGTTCCTTACCAGGGAGTTGCATATTAGGTTGCCTCCTACTTCTCCTATTGATTATGTGCCACGTTTTGCAAGTGAGCTTAACTTGTCTGGTCTTGTTCAGTCCAAGGCTATTGAAATTATTAATCAGGCTATGGATAATGGTCTTACCAGTGGTCGTGGTCCTACTGGTGTTGCGGCTGCTGCCTTGTATATTGCCAGTGTTCTTCTTGGTGAGCGTAAGACTCAGCGTGATGTTGCTGATATTGCGGGTGTTACTGAGGTTACTATTCGTAACAGGTATAAGGAACTTACCGAGCAGTTGGATGTTGGAGTTAACTTATAGTTTCTCCATTTTTTCTTTTTTTCATATACATGTACTTTTTTTATAATGATTTTTTTATGTGATGCTATTATTATATTATTTCTGCACTTATTTATCTGAGTGTTTTTTGTGTTTTGTATTATTTTTATTGTTGCTGTTTTTGTTCTGGTTGATTTTGTTTTTTATGCTGTAATCTCTTTTTATAATTTCATTGATCTTTCATATTTTTCCATTCTTGTATGTCTTTGTTGTATGATTTAATCATTGCAGATGTTATTTGGATATAAATACATCTTTCTTGGGATTGTTGTTATTGTTTGTGTTACTTATTTTCCTTTTTGGACTTGTAATAAAAAGTATATACCATTAAAGCTAATATATAATTGTTGTTTAATATTACAAGTTAATCATTACAAATACATATGTGAAAATCAGATTGAAATAAAATTAAAGTTGAATGATTAATCTTAATTAAATAAATAATTATGAGGTTTTATTATGTCTATATCATCAAATATTAATAAAATTCATGAACTGCAGTACTCCTGGTATTCCTGGAGAAACAATGCAAGCACACTGACGATGGTACTATTGTCATTTGTCATGGCATGTTTCACTGGTCTTATGGCCCAGGTTACTCTTGCAGTTCCATGGAGTCCTGTACTCATTACCTTCCAGACCTTCGCGGTGCTTATTACAGGTTCTCTTCTTGGAAGCAGGTACGGCGGACTGAGCATGATACTTTATGCTCTTCTGGGTATTCTGGGTATGCCATGGTTTACCAATATGAACTATGGACTGGACTTTATCTTTGCTGCAAGTGGTGGATACATTATCGGTTTCATCATCGCAGCAACTGTGGTCGGATACGTATTTGATAACTATGTCAACGCAAGAAAACCTGTACAGACTGTGGTTCTGATGCTTTTTGCAAACTTCGTTTGTATTTATGTTCCTGGACTTTTCGGTCTTTACAGCTTTGTTTTCTCAAGTACCGGTACGGCATTAAGCATTCCTGAACTATTGTTCATGGGGGCTGTTCCGTTTATTGTAGGTGACTTGATAAAAATAGTTTTGGCATCAGCAATATCAATATCCATATTACCAAAAGAGGAATAGAATATTTTTTTCTGTTCTTCTACCAAATTTACTTTTTTTTCTTAAATTTAATCTTAAAAGCAGTTTCTTACTTTAAAATGTGGGGGGTTAGGGTTGGTATAAGATTATGCTATTGTCAGCGTAATGTTCTGTCTTATACTTAGTGTTTCTCTCAGTTCAGGTATGAGTAAAGTGATTGTATGATTTCCTTTCCTGTAATTGGTAGGTAGTTTGAACGTGAATTTAATAACACCGTTGGTGATGTTGAATGTTCTGGTCGTTCCATTGTCATACTTCAATGTCAGACCGTTGATTTTTACTCCGGTGTATGATGCGAACTTGATTTTCTTGTTTGTTGTTGAATCCACGAGCTTACCTGTTATTTTTACAGTGTTTTTTGTACTGTTATATGTTGCTTTTGCTGATATAAGTTTTGTTGCAATCTTGGTTACCTGGAATGTTGAATTTTTTTCTCCTCTTTGAACACCGTTGACGTAAACCACGTTAAGCTTAAATTTCTTTGCGGAATACTTTTCATCAAGTGGTATCTTGCATTTTGCTGTTCCGTTTATAACGTTTACTGTTAATGTTGTTCCGTCACTATTTTTGATAGTTTTTCCGTTGATCTTGAAGATTACTTTTCCATTTTCCACTAAGGATGAGTTGGATGCATATCTTACTTTTACAGCTACTGTTAGGCTTGTGTTGTACTTGGTTGTGCTTGCATGAGCTGTTTTTACTTTAACGACATTTGCCACACTTATTATTGCTTTGTCACTGTATGTTGACTCGTAGCGCGTCTTACCGTAATACCTGAATACGTATGTGTAGTTCTTGTATTTCCACAAGTTAGGTATGGTGTAGTTTATTGTGGCTGTTCCGTTTTTCACGTTTGCATAGATAGCACTTCTGTTTTCATATTTAACACTTTTTGAGTTGACGCTCACGGATACAAAACCGTAGTTAAGTGGGTTTCCGAATTCGTCAACTACTTTTGCTGTAAGTTCAACTTGCTTTGTGTTAGTGGTAATGTTTTCTGCAGTCACATATGTTTTTGGCTTGATTGTAAAGTTTATGTTGTCTACAGTTGTCCATCCGCTAAGGTTTGCTATTTTATTGCCGCTGATGAAGCTGGTGTTTGTGCGTATGTTATCATAGTATTTGGCTGTTTTTTTGTTCACGTAGCTTCCGTCATCGTTTGTTGCGTAAATTCTCACGTTGGAAGTAAGGCCTGTACGTTTATAGTAGTACGTTACGATGTCACGTCTTAAACTTCCGTATGGATTTTTTGCGGCGATGATTTTTGAGGATTCTATGAACCATGTGCTGTTGGTGTAGTTCTGATATTTTCCTTTGATGAAATACTTTGGATCGTTTGATACTGAAAGGAATTCTCCTGATTTGAGTACGCCTGATTCTGAGTATGTTTCGTTGTATCTTTTTATGAATAACTGGTATGTTCCGTTTGGTGCCTTGATTACTGTATGTCCCAGTGCTCCTTTTGATTTGATCGATATGATCTTGCTGAATGTTTCATCTGTGAGTTCGTTGGTGTTGATGATGTTCATGACCTGCTTTTCTATTGCAAGGTTAATTTCTGATGAATCAGAACCACAATTTCCTACAAGCCATCCGTTGTTTGTTACGATAACGTGGAAGAAGCTTGTGTTTGTGTCTTTGTACTGTTTTATGACTGTTGTGTTGTGTGTTACGTTGAGGGTTACGTATTCTTCACTGTCTCTTCTGAAGGAGATTGTGCTGTCATTGCTGTAACCCTGTATTATTGCAGAACAGCAGTCGTCGCCCTCGTTTGTACCTGCTTCTTCGCTTGTACTTTCTTTCACTTTACTTGTTTCTGTTGTCTTTGCAACAGTTTGGGTGCTTACCTGATTTTGAGAAATGTTTTGGGAATCAGTCTGCTGTTGTGTATCATCTGCATCGGCTGCCGATACTGTGGCAGTTAATGCGAAGAGTACTACAAGCACGACTAATACAGGCATATATTTTCTCATTATAAGCCTCCGTTCTTTTTTTGTCTGTTAGTATATGCTGTATATATAATATTAATTGAATGTAATTAAAATACTTTGTTTTAATATTGTTAGTGAAAATTATCTTGTCTTTTCATATTATTTTTTCTAAAAAAAAAGTGGGAAGTATGGGGGGGGTGGGGGTTAATTTCTATTCTACTTTCAGTATGGTGTTTGTTGTTGCATGCACGTATCCCTGGTTTTCTCCTGCCTGTATGAGTACGTCGTAGATTCCTTTTTTCATGCTCTGGGCTATTGTGTAGTTGTATATTATGTGTCCGCCGGTGACATTCATGTCTGTGACGGTTTTTCCGGCAATTTTAATGTTTACCTTCGTCTTTTCTGTTACTGGCTTGTTGTTTATGTCAAGTATGTCTGCTCTTATTGTGACTGTGGTGTCCGGTGCTGCTGTGATGTTGTCTGCTGTTATGTACCTGTAGTTCTGGCATACAATCAATGATACTGTGCTTGTGTTTCCTGCGTATCTGTGTGAGTCTCCTGCTATTATTGTCAGGTTATGTGTTCCTGAGGGAAGTTCATCTGGCAGTGTGTAGTTGAAGTCTATTATTCCGTCTGTTATGTTTTCTTCTTTTATGGTTATGTTGTTGATTTTTATTGCCGTTTTTATTGTTCCGGTTGCAGGGCTGTTTTCGTCAAGTATTCTTGCCTTTATGTTTACTGTTGAATAGGCGTTTGTCATGATATTTTCTGTTACTATCTTTACCGGCGTTGCTGTGATGGTTAGTGTTCCCATCCATTCGCTGTGGTTGTAGATGCTGTTCTGGCCGTAGATTATGTGTATGCTGTAGTTTTTGGCACTGTAGTTTTTTGTGTAGGAGTAGATTATGCGTCCGTTTGTTATGTTTATGTTTTCCAGTGTTACCTCGTTTATCTTTATGCATGCCTTTGCGTTTCCCTTGACTTGTGTTCTTGTTGTGCTGTCGTATACTGTGGCGTTGATTATGATTTTTTCCCCGTTCTTGGATATGATGTTCTTTGATGTGATGTAGGTGTTCCTGCTTCTAAGATTTAGTGTTATGTTCTTCTGTGCTGAATGGTAGAAGGTTGTTTCCTTTGATTTTATTGTGATGTTGTATGTGTCTGCTGAGTACTTCTCAGTCAGTTTTAGCTTGTATTCCAGTTGTCCGTTCATGAATCTTCCCTGGTATACTGTTTTGTTGTTTATCTTGACTATTGCTGTTATGTTTTCTTCGAGTTTTTCACCGTTCAGGTTAAGTGTTGCGTTGATTATGATTGTATCTGCCTTTGTTGCGGTTATGCTGCTGGTTGCTGTTATGTATGGTGTGTTTTTTGCAACTGTCAGTTTTATGTTTCCTGTTGTGTTTTTGTAGTATTTTGTCTGGTCAGTTTTTATTGTTATGTTGTAGGTGCCCTCTGTGGTGCTTGCCTGTATGTGGTATGTCTGGTTTAGTATTCCCTCAGTGAATTGTGCTGTTATGTTTTCGCCGAGTATGCTTATTGTGGCTTGTGTTGTGAGGTTGATTGTGTTTTCTTCATAGTCTGTGAGTCTTGCATATACTGTTATGTCTTTTCCAGGTGTTGTTCTTATCTGGCCGTCTGTTCTTATGTATATGTTTTTTCTGTTTATTTCATAGCTTATTGTGGTGGTGTTTTCCGAGTTTCTGTAGAGTCTTGTTCCTGTGTATTCTGCCCTTATGGTGTACTGTTTTTCCTCCATGCTGTCCATGTCAATGACCAGGTTTGCACTGTTATTTGTAACGTTTACTGTAGCTATCAGTGTGTCATTAATGTAATATCTTACACTGCCCTCATTTATTTCATCATAGCTTGTTGAATAAACATAGCTTGTGATGTTAAGTATGTTTTCCTTTGTTATGAAAGTGTATAAACGGGTGCTTGTATCATACCTTTCAGGTGATATTGTCGTGGTGAGATTCGCATCCTCAAATCTTTCACTACCATAGTATCTGACCATGACCTCATAGGTGTTGTCAGCAATATATTCCTCAGGGAGTGTAATCTCTGTAATGTTTCCCGTCACGTTGCAGTGTGAGGTCAGTGTGCCGTTTACATATACTTCAACTTCACCGTCATCCACGTCATTTGCATATGAGTAAGCCCTGATGTTCAGGACAATCTTTCCATCATCATCCAAGGTGCAGTTTCTAAGACTCAGCGAATTGGAATATCTTGTAAGATTTAGCGTTGCAACAGCCTGGCTTGGAAGATACCTTGATGTTCCATAGTATATGACCTTTACTGTGTGAACTCCATATTCCATATTGTCCGGCAGAAGGTAACTTTCCCTGACGGTGGCGTTTGTCACTATCGTCGTCTTTATGCTTTCATCATCAAGGAGAAACTCCACTATTCCCTCGCTTGTCTGATCAACATAATTGTACACTGTTGCTCTGAGAGTTATCACGTCATTCTTGTGTGCAGTTATGCTGTCAGTGTAGAGTGTTGTTGCAATCTGTCTGATGCTGAGTGTGGTAGTGTAGTGTGCATCATTGAAGACGTCACTGTCAACATATTCCACTTGTACAGTATAGTTTCCTGCCAGGTAATTGGTAGTGTCTATGCTGATTAGGGGGTTGTTGTCTCTTACATTGATATTGTCAACGAGTATGTCGTCAATGTAGACGTTTATCTTCCCGTCATTTACCTGTCTTTCTGTGTAAAACGTCACATCCTGACTAATCACTGATGACTGGTAGCAGTACATGTATGGCAGGTAAATATTTGTGTCATATTTTTCGGCATATACCACTTCCTCTGCTGTCGTATCATCATATAGTACATCACCAGTATACTCAAAACGAAGCACTTCCATGTTATATCTTTTGTCTAGTATGAATGAAACATCCGCGTCCTCAATGTCTATGGATGATAGTAGGGTGTTGTCATAATATACCCTCAGTGTTCCGAAGTCCAGTCTTTCTTGATTGTATCCTTCAACGCTTAGTGACACGTTTATGTTGTTTTCTAGGTCAAATCTGCTGTTGACGTTTGTTATGGTGGTCGGTATCTTGTTTATTGTCAGAGTTGCACTTGTCTGGTTATTTGCATAGTTCAAACTTGAAGTGTAGCTTACAAGAATCGTGTACACTCCAGGTTCATAGTTTCCCGTTTCAAGCTCCAGGGTCGCATCTGATCTTGAAAGGTTCTTTGCCCCGACGAGCATATCATCAATAAACCATGACAACACTCCCTCATCCACTTCAGGTTCTGTTACAACGTCAATGTTCACGGTCTCACCGTAGTCGCATTCAATGTCCTCAGTGTACAGGCTTATGTCCTGCTGGGGGTTTGCCCTTTTATAGTTTTTCGTTGTCATGTCTTTCTTTTCTATCACAGTATTTTCTCTAGTGTGTTCTGTTTGCATGCTGTCTTCCAGTATTTCTGTGTTGTTTGTTTCATCAATGCTTGCGGCACTTGCATAGCTTCCTGTCAACACTACCGTCATGACGGCAATTAACAGCAGAAAATACAGTGTCTTCTCTCTGTTCAATATTCTTTCCTCCTCATATTTTTTTTTGAAAATGTGGGGGGTGGAAGGTGTTATTATGTAAAACGCTCTGTTATTTTTCTTATGATACAATTTTTTATTTTCATAATATTTTTTCCTCCTCCCGGATAATAGTATGTTGGAGGCTTAAAAATTAGTCTAAAATTATATTTTTTGAAAATTAGTAAATATTATGAGAAATATAAATCTTAACATATTAGATGAAAAAATAAACGAAAGAAGAATTGAATTATTATAATTACTGTTAAGGATTGATATTTATGGAAATTAGAGAAAAAAGAATGCCTGACCAGAAAGTAGCATATGTACCGCACACAGACAGTTTCAGTAAGATGCCACAGTTTATCGAGGAAGTTGGTGAGCTTATCGCGGAAAATAATCTGGAAGCTGTCGGTTATGCCTATGCTTCATACGACAATGACCTTGAAGAACACGCAGAAAACGATCAGATATTTGAGGTGGGAATGCCTATCAAGTCATTTGATATGGGTGGAAAACCTGCAGGTAGGCTTGGAATACTCGGCCTTAAGGAAGTGACAAGCCACACCGTATTGTCAGCAATACATGAGGGATCACATAAAACATTCAACAAGTCCGTAAGGGCAATGGTTGACTATGCAATAGAAAACAAGTACGACATCGTAGGCCCTATTACCGAAATATTCATACCTTCAGCTCCGGGAACTCCTGTTGAGGACGTTAAAACCGAGATACAACTGCCCGTAATATATATGGGTCCTAAAAGAGACTAAACTCCCCATCCTACTATTTTTTTTAGTTTATCTGATGAGAATATATGATAATTTTTTCACAAAAAAAGTTATGTAGTATATAATAGAACTTATTTTATGGTTTAAATCCTATTAATCTTAGCTATCAATAAATGCTCAGGATAAAATTGTGTAGATTTAATTCCCTTTTTATTGAAAGAATAATGTAAGTATTTAAAATATTATGAAAAGTATTAAAAATTCTTTTTTACATAAAAAAAATTTTTAAAGTTTATACTATATATTTTAATCAATTTTTGTAGAGCTTTTCTTAATTAAATTTTAAATACTATATCATTCTCATATAGCTAATTAACTAATTATCATATTTATCACTACTAATATATAATTATTTCAATTTTATATTTATTGAAGTAATAATCACATGAAATAATATTGTTATGATATAAGGTTAATCTGCTTGAATGATTAGAAAAATAGTCTGTTTTCGGGAGTTTAAAGAAAAATAAGAAAAAAGAATTTAAGAAATAGGGTAAATGTTTAGTTACCACCTTTGGTTCTCATGATTTTCATGTTACCCATAGCTTCTATGTATTCTACTTCTTTACCTTCTACGATTTCGTCTTTTAAATCGTCTGGTATTGGTAAGTCGATTGTTTCATAGGTTTCAAGGTCCATGATTTGTACTTCAGAACCCATTAATGCAATAACTTGTCCTACTCTTTTGTCGATGATAGGTACGTCTACTTTTGTGTTTACAGGTTTTACAAGACTTCTTTTCTGGTTGTCGAAGATTCCTACAGCTTCGATACGTGCTTTTGCTGCTCCGTGTTTACCAGGAGATGATGTTGAGATACTGGTAATTTTTGAAGCTTCTCCACCTAATACTAAGTATTTTCCTTGTTTTAAAGTTTTTATTTCTACTACTTTAGTTGCCATTAATTTCCCTCAAATAATTATTATGTTTTGTAAAAAAGATTGTTCTAAAAAGTGTTTTATGATAGAACAACGTTACTTAATTCTGATAATAAGTAAAAATCATTTTCAAAAAATGCATTGTATCTTACATACAATTAGCTATGATATAATTTTTGTCTAACTTAATTAATATATATTTGCTTTAATGATGTTGCCGATAAAATATCGGAAGCATAAAATGGAATGTAATTATTATTTTCTAAAAAATAGTCAGATAAATAATTTAAAAATAATATAATATTTCTATTCAAAAAAAAATAAAAAGAAAAAGAGAATTTTTATTGAATTTTTAGTTAATAAGATGTCTCTAACATGTAGTATAACATTAACCATGTATTGTAATGTCACTTTTTATAACATGGATAATCAGGGATTCACACTAAAAAAAAATGAAAGTGTGGAAGTAAACAAATTATTCTGCGGCAACACTTTCACTGTTTGAAGAACTTCCATCATGCACTGAATTAGCACTGTTTGAAGAACTTGCACTGTGTGCTGATGAAGTTTGTTGTACTTCAATATTACCTGAATCCACTACACCATCATTATTTGGAGCATTGTCCTTGTTTATACTATTACTATAATCCTGAACATGTCCGCTGTTGTCATGGATTTCAATAGAATCAGGTACATCCTCTAAATTATCATATTCTAAAACGATTTGACCATCGGAATCCCAGTTGCTTACACTTGCAACTTCAATACCATTGATTTTTAGAATTGCTATAAAGTCTTCAAAACTCATTTCACCATCGAAATATTGGGCATATAATGTAATGAATAGTCTGTATTTAGCTTTACTTAATACTTCAACAGGTACAATGTTAACTTGTTGTTTCCAACTTGGACGTTTATTATATCTGCTGTAACTATTACGTTTGCTGTATCTTGCATTTCTGTTGTGATACTTATTATAGGTCCTCATGTTGCGGTTAAATTGAGCTTTGTTTACTGGAACGTTATTCCTAATGACATTAACTGGTTTTACCTCTTTATCGATACCATGAGTGTTGTTAGGCGTAATATCAGGAGTTTCATTGAAACAAACTAATTTCCATTCACCTATTACAATTCTAGGTTTGTTATCAACACTAATGTTGGACTCAGCTTTGTTATATACACTATTTTCCACTAAAGATACATTATAATCATTGGAACCAATTGGAACATTGATGCCATTGAATGTTGCTATACCTTCACTGTTTAATGGAGCAGTTACTTTAGTTCCATCAGGTAGTGTTAGTTCTATTTCTCCACTGGTTATTAATTCACCGGTCTTAGCATCTCTTGCAACAACCTCAACTACAGCAGTTGCGTTAACATAATCCACAATACTTGGTTCGAGTGTAGCATTTCGTTTTTCAACGTTAACTTCGAACGGTGTGGTTGATGGATTGTATTCATCGTCACCTTCAAATATGATGGTTATTTCGTTAGGACCGGCAGGTAAATCAACCGGTAAATCAACGATACCTTCATCATCTGTTGTAGTGTTGATGATTCTACCATCAGGTAATACTACTTTAATTGCCTTATTTATCAGTTTGTCTCCTGTTTCAGGATCCACTAATTTGATAACAATTTCTGTTTCACCAATTACCGGATCAACTACTGTTGGTTCCGGTTTTGTTGGGTGAGTATTGCTGAGAGTTAGGTTAGTGTCTGCTTTGTTGTAAATCGGGTTTTCCAGTAGAGTTGCATTGTAATCTGTTGAACCAATCGGAACATTCACATCATGGAATGTTGCAATACCTTCACTGTTTAATAAAGCACTTACTTTGCTTCCATCAGGTAGTGTTAGTTCTATTTCTCCACTGGTTATTAACTTACCAGTCTTAGCATCTCTAGCTTCAATGTCTACTTGAGCTTTACCATTTATGGTTGATTTAACTATTGGTCTGAGTGTTGCATTACGTTTTTCAACGTTCACCACAAATGGTGTGGTTGATGCTTTGTATTCATTGTCACCGGCAAAGATAATTGTAATCTCATTAGGGCCGGTAGGTAAATCAACAGCTAAAACAACATTACCATTTTCATCAGTAGTTGCATCAATAGTTGTACCATCAGGTAAAACTACTGTAATAGCCTTGTTTATTAGTTTGTCTCCTGTTTCAGGATCCACTAATTTGATAGTAATTTCTGTTTCACCGATTACCGGATCAACAACTTCAGGTTCAATAACTGTAGGATGAACTATTACATCAGCATCAACAGTATCATTACTTGCAGTGTAATTATCGTTTCCTAAATATTTCACATCAAGGGTATGATTACCCTGTTCAGTAATGTCTGTTCTAATGATTGCCACACCATCCACAACTTCACCAGTACCAACCAAAGTACCGTTAACATATACTTCAACAGGTCCATCAGCTATTAACTCACCTGTTTCGGCATCGACAACAGTAACCTTGACAGTCACATTACCTGCAGTATCATTCAATAACTCAGCCGTAATATCGCTTTCGCGTGGTAAGATATTGATGTCAACACTTGCAGTTGCCGGTTTGTATGTCTCATTGCCTGGGTAGGTTACATCTAATGTATGTGAACCCACAGGTAAGTCAACAGGAACTTCAACTCTACCGTTTTCATCTGTAGTAGCATTCACTAGCCTACCGTCTGGTAATGTAATGGTTACTGGTGCGTTTGGAATTGCTTCATTGCTTTCAGGGTCAACGAGTGTAATGTTAACTGTGCTGTTTCCAAGTGTTGTATTTCCAGGAACACCCGTAATTTTGCTTTCACGGCCTGCAACGTTTACTGGTATTGTTGTGTTGCTGGTTGTGTAGTTTTCGTTACCGAGGTATTCTAGTTCTACTTCGTAGTTTCCGATTTTATCGAGGTTGGTTGGTATGATTGCTTTACCATTTACTATTTTGCCAGTACCTATTATTGTACCATTGTATTTGGCTATTACAGGTCCGTTTGGAACTGCTTTGCCAGTTTCTGCATCAGTTACATCAGCGATTATTGTAACGTTGCGTGCTGTGTTGTTTGCAACTTTTCCGTTGATTTGGCTGTTGCGAGGTTCAACAATCATTGGGACTGTGGTGTTAATACCATTATATGTATCGTCGCCAGGATATACGGCTGTAATGTCGTGTTCTCCTACTGGTAAGTCTACCGGAATTTCTACTGTACCGTTTTCATCAGTTATTCCTTGTCCGACAACAGTTCCGTTAACTATAATGTCAATAGGAGCGTTTGGAATTGCTTCACCGGTTTCCGGATCAACTAATTTCACGTTAACTGTTGTGTTTCCAAGTGTAGTATTATTAGGTTCTTCGGTAATGTTTGATACGCGGCCTACAACGTTTACTGGTATTGTTGTGTTGCTGGTTGTGTAGTTTTCATT
>CAZUHM010000039.1:0-16539 GCA_964620575.1 uncultured Methanobacteriaceae archaeon
GAACATCTTAAATTACAAGAACAAGAGTGATTATGATGATTGGAAAAAAAGTCATTGATACAGAACCTATAACAATTTCTGAAGCAAGAGAAATTCTCATGAAAAAAGTAGAAGAAAAAGCTGACGAAAATAACGAAGTCGATGGCCACCAATTTACATATGAACAAAACCTTACTATTGACTATGTCAATAAGTTTGCACTACTTGACGCAGATGATGCAAGAGAGTTAGTTTCAAAACTCGAAGAATATCTTACTAAAGTGCAAGCAGTAAAAGTAGTGGATTTGATGCCTGAAGATCTTGATGACCTTAGATTGATTTTTGCTAAAGAAAGGGGAAACTTTGAAACAGAAACTTTGCAAAATGTTTTAGATTTATTGGATCAATACCGATAAATCAATCCCTACTTTAATTCTTATAACCGCCACACCAGACTGAATTATTATTTTTCTATTGAATTGATTTTATTAGAGATTTTTATTATGCCTAACAATACTAGAGAGATTTTAGACAAATATCATATAAGATTAGATAAGAATAAGAGTCAAAATTATCTGATTGATAATAATAAGTTAGATAAGATTATCAGTACTGCAGATATTGGGGCTGATGAAGTCATTCTTGAAATCGGTGCTGGAATTGGTACTATGACTATTCCCATGGCAAGGAAGGCTTTGAGTGTTATTGCAATAGAGAAGGATCCTGTTATTGCCGATATTTTAAGACAGAGACTTGTACAGGAAAGGATTGATAATGTTACGGTTATCTGTGATGATGCTCTGAAGATTGATTTTCCGGATTTTGACAAGGTTGTCTCAAATCTTCCGTATCAGATTTCTTCTCCCGTTACATTTAAGCTTCTGGAATATGATTTCAAAAAGGCTGTTCTCATGTACCAGTATGAGTTTGCCAGGCGTATGAATGCTGAGGTTGATAGTAGGGAGTATTCCCGTCTGTCGGTTGCACTGTATTTCAGGGCTGATATCAGAATCGTTGACACATTGAGTCCTGCCTGTTTTATTCCTCAGCCTAAGGTTAATAGTGCTGTTATCGAGCTGGTTCCCAGGATGAATGTTGATTTGAACGATTTTTTTGATGATGTTGTAAGGGCTTTATTCCAGCATAGAAATAAGAAGGCACGTAAGGCTCTTATCCAGTCTGCTCATGAGTTGGGCTGTGACAAGAAGTATTTGAAGAGTGTTCTTGGCGGCGTGGATAATGCCTTGTTTGATGAGAAGGTTTTCAGGTTAAGTCCTGAGGACATTCTGAGCATTTCAGTGATTGTTGAGGAGTTATTATGATTTATGATGGCGTAGAGTATAATGAATGCAGTGAGGTTTATCCTCCAGCCGAGGATACTTTTTTACTGATTGACAATCTGATTGTTGGCAGTGAGGATAGTGTTCTGGAGATTGGTACTGGTACCGGTCTTGTGAGTATTTTTGCTTCGGGTAAGTCATCACATGTGACATGTACCGACATCAATCCACATGCAATTAAATGTGCGAAAGCCAACATTAAATTAAATAATAAGGACAACATCACTGTTTTGGAAAGTGATCTGTTTGAAAATATTGATGATGTGTATGATTTAATATTATTTAACACACCTTACCTACCTGTATTGGAGGATGAACATGTTGATGATGATTATTCCAGGGCATGGGACGGTGGTGAAAGTGGCCGTGACGTAATTGACAAGTTCATCATGGAAGCTCCACAACACCTTAACAAAGGCGGCAGAATACAGTTGGTGCAATCATCATTATCAGACAATGACAGAACACTTGAAATGTTTGAAAAAATAGGATTGAAAGCAGAAATTACTGCTGTTGAACATATCTTCTTTGAAGACATTACATTAATAACTGCCCGTAAATAATCAGATCATATATCTCCCTGTTCTTATTCCGATAAAAAATTGCTTGTTCCTTGATAACACATCACTTCAGTCCAATACTGTGTATTTCATCCCTTCAAGGAATCGTTCAGTTCTAATTTCCATTATTATGTCTGGCTTATACCAGTCAACCAATTGTGTGTTGAAGTTCCAGTGATCCCAGTAAGCAAAAAGGCTTCTGAAGAAAACGTTTAAAGGATTGATGAAACGGTTAGATGTGGAATCCCGCAATAACAGGCATTTCATGTCAGATAGGCTGAACCTGTTTTTTACGTAGACTGAATCTCTTGTTCCAACTTTTCTGAATTTTTCAGGTATTTCGAAACCATCATCAAGGTACTCGTATTTGCCTGACTGTTCCATTAACGGGAAAAAGTACTGTTTAATTATTTCTTTTTTTGTTATGTCAGGCTCTGAAAACTTGCAAATATCTCCCTCCACTGCCACTTCGGATACTATAAGATTTTCCTTCAATGCTTCATAGTACTTTTCTGCTGGTATGTCACTTCTAATGTCATGAAGTATGTGGGAGGAATATTTTAATGCCCCTTCAAAGTTTATGTGAGAATCTGACTTGTAATAATCACAAGGTTCAAGTATGGTGAGGAAATCTTTGGCAAGATCGCTTATTGAATCATAGTTTCGTTTCTGAATTTTAGGTGTTATCGGCAGATAATCCCTGCATACTATGCTTTTATCAGGCACGACGTAGAACTTGTATATTATACCCCTTTCCTGACAGAATTTGAGCTTTGAATTGTAGCTACGTCTGAAACGTTTTTCATCGAATTTGTTAAGGGTATTTTCCGAGTAGTGCTGTTTGAGTTCATAGTTTGAGTCATTGTTCAGAAAGATGTAGTTTTCTCTACCGACTGTGTGAATTAGTGAAAAATTCTCTTCATTTAAATTAAGATCATCGTATGACATTGTTTTTCTCCTAGAATAATTTTCTGATTCTGTCTGCTAATGTGTTCTCTTGAATGTATGGTTTTTTCAGCTGCTGTCGTATCTGGTTGGTTATCTTATGATTTTCATGGTAGTATGTTGAAAGAATTTCAAAGTTATGTTTCAAGTGTAAAATGCTTGATGCGGTGAATATTCCATGATTGGTTACGAATTTAGTGTAGAGTACATGGCTGTTGAGTTTGAATGATGGGATTTTGTAGTCGCATTCTACTGTGTTTTCTGTTATTATACGTGTGTCTATTGTTTTGTCGTTGATTTTTATTACCGCTTTTCCCTCATAGATGTGGTGTTGTGGAGACTGGAGCCGTGCAGTGTAGTGTATGGTGTCTTCTCTTCTTGAATGATAGTCATCAACTATTACTTCAGTTTCCACTGTACCTTCAAATACCTTATCGGTTACCAGTATCACTGGTGTGATATGTTTTTGTGCCTGTGTTGAACCTGTGTAAATGATTTTAAGTGAATATTCCTTTCTTGACTGGAAGTATTTTGGAAGTTTGAATTGAAAGTCCACTATTCCACTTTTTACTTCCTGAATGTCTATGATGACATTATGATAGAGCAGTGCCAGTTTCCCCGTTGTAACCGGGAGAAGTTCATCTGTCAGACATTCTACTTGGATGTTTATTTCCCGTTTGAAAGTGAATATGGGGTTTTCTACGTTGATTATTGTCATTGTATCATGGTCCTGAATAGATTTTCTTGTCTTGGTTTAAGGGTGTGGGGGGTGAGTGTGTTTTTAGATAAAGCTTGTTACTATGAGTATAATTACCAGTATGGTTATTATTACTGTGATTATCCATGCTATTATATTATACCATTTGGAATTAACATATTCTCCCATTATACGTTTGTCGTTGATGATTAATAGCATCAATACCAGTATTACAGGCAGGAGTATACCGTTTATTACCTGTGAAAACAGCAGTATGTCCATCAGAGGAATGTTCGGTATGAGTATGAGTATTGCACAGATAAATATCATTCCGGCGTATAATCCGTGGAATACGGGTGCTTCCTTGAAGTCCTTTGAGATTCCTGTTTCAAATCCCAGGCTTTCGCAGACGTAGTATGCTGTTGATAACGGTAATATTATTGCACTGAATAGTGATGCGTTAAGAAATCCTAGTCCGAATAGTAGTCCGGCATATTCTCCTGCTACCGGTACCAGTGCATGTGCTATGTCCTGTACATTGTTTACTGGTGTGCCTGCAACGTGTATTGTTGCTGCACATGCTATGAGTATGAATAATGCCACTACTCCTGTGAATATTGGTCCTATTATTGATTCTGCTCTTGAATATTTCAGTTCGTCACGGCTTACTCCCTTTTCCACTACTGATGATTGCAGGTAGAACTGCATCCATGGTGCTATTGTTGTTCCTATGAGTCCCACTACCATTACGATGTATTCCTTTTCCCAGTGTATTTCCGGCACTACTGCTGTTGCCACACTATTCCAGTTAGGATGTGCCATCAGTCCTGCTATGATGTATGAGATGTAGATTAATGAGAGTATTATGAATATTTTCTCGACGTTCTTATAGCTTCCCTTTATTACCAGTAACCATATGACTATTGCAGCTACAAGTACTGATATTACCGGAGGTATTCCGAATATTTCACTGGACACCACTATCCCCGAGAATTCTGCGAGTGTGTTTCCAAAGTTTGCCAGGAGCAATCCTATCATGATGAACATGGTAAGTTTCACTCCGACTTTTTCCCTGATCAGACTGGCAAGTCCTTTTCCCGAGATTATTCCCATTCTGACTCCCATTTCCTGGGCTACAATGAGTGAGAATATCATTGGTATGAACGTCCATATCAGGTTGTATCCATATTGTGCTCCCGCAAGGGAGTATGTGAGTATTCCTGCACAGTCGTTATCTACCATTGCTGTTATTAGGCCGGGTCCTAGTACGGAGATGAATATTAGTACGGATACTATTGTTGGATAGTTTTTTAAGCGTTGCTTAAACTTGTCCTTAACAGTCATATTATATTTGCCTCCTTATCTGAACATTTTTGGTAATCGTTTTTTCCATGCTGTTGGAAGTATTATGTCTATTGCATCGTCTACAGTGATTATTCCCTTCATTTTTTCTTCGTCATCCAATACCGGTAGTGCTATGAGATTGTATTTTGCTATTGTTCGTGCCACTTCCGTTTCTTCCTCGTTTACGTTTACCGTTACAAGGTCTTTTATCATGTAGTCATATATTTTTGTGTCGTCATCACTTAGCATTAATTCCCTGATTGTCACTACACCTTCCAGTTTTTCTTCCTGTGAGAGTATGTAGATGTAGTATAATGTTTCCACTTCATGTGCTATTTTTCTTATTTCATTCATTACCTGTTTTGTTGTCTGATTTCCTGTTATTGCAGCATATTCAGTGGTCATTATTCCTCCGGCTGTGTTTTCAGGGTATTCAAGTAATTCTCTTAGTTCCTGTGATTCTTCAGGATCCATGAGATCGAGGATTTCCTCTTTCTTCTCGTCGGATATGCTTGCCAGCAGGTCTGCTGCATCGTCCGGTGACATTTCATCGACAAGGTCTGCTGCCTCTTTTTCTTCCATTTCTGTGAGTATTGTTTTCTGTTTTTCAGGTGATATTTCTTCGAATGCGTCTGCTGCCGATTCATCGTCGAGTGAGTTTAGTATGCTCATTGAGTCGGATATTCCCAGGTCGTCCACTATTTCTGCTATGTCTGCCGGGTGCAGTCTTGTGAGTTTTTTCTTGGATACTTTCAGTTTCAGGTTTGAGAAGTCTAGGGAATCTATGTCTTTCCATGAGATTATGTTGTCCTGTGGGTGTATTTTTTTTGATACTTTTCCCATTCCGAGTCTTCTGAACAGTCCGTTTACTCCTATGTCAACACCGATTATGTAGTATTCTCCCAGTTTGAAGGATATTTCCACGTCGTTTACTCGTCTTATTTTGCTTCCTTCCATGTCGACTACCTGGTGGTCAAGTATGTCTCTTGAGAGTTTTATTGCTGAGTCCTGTTTCGGGTATTGTTTTATGTCTTCCAGTGGTGTTGTGAGTATTACTTGTGTCTTGTTTACTTCACGTATGTATGATGAGGGTATGAAATAGATTTCTCCGTTTGCCTTTATTTTTATTGCTTCTATTTTTGGGTATGTTTCACTCGAGGATATTACAACATCCTTTATTTTACCCAGTTTTTCTTCGTTTTTGTCAAAAACGTTTTTTGAGAGAAGTTCTGTTAGGTACACAGTTTCACCACCCCATTTTTTTGTAATGTTTTAGTCTATTTTGACTTTGAATGTTTCGTCTTTTAGTTTTTCCATTACAATTAGTTCTCTTAATTCTTCTATCCCATCTATTGTTCTTATCTGGGAGTTGATTATTTCGTTTAGTTCTTCCAGATTTTTTGCCCATACTCTTATCAGAATATCGTATTCTCCTGAGATACTGTATACTTGTGATACGCTTTCCAGTTTTGGCAGTTCTATTTCCACGTTTTCGTGTTTTTCTGTTTCTGTCTGTATGATTATAACTGCCAGTATGTTTACTCCTACCTTTTCGGGGTTGAGTATTGTTGTGTATTGCTGGATTATGTTTTTTTCTTCAAGTTTATGTATCCTGTTGGAGATTGTCGAGTTGGGTATTCCTGTTTTCTTTGATATGTCCGATATTGATGTTCTGGCATTTTCTGATAGAACACCTAATATCTTTTTGTCTATCTGATCCATTGTCTTTTCATCTCATGAAATATTTTTTTCTGCTTTATATTTATGTAAATACTAGAATATATAATGTTGTGATTTTAACAGAAATTATAATATATGTTGTGAATATCACAATATTTTCAAGTTTTTTAAGTGAAAATCATTATTATTAATGTATATCTTGTATATTTATTCGACCATAATTCTGACAAAAGTATTTATATATCCTAATACAATTCAATAGTAGATGATTAAAAAAAGTATATAAAAAGCATTGAATAGTCTTAATACAATTTAATCATCAGAAAATAATTAGAAATAGAAAACAACAATAAAAATAAAGCATAGAAATAAAATAAATGAGGAGATGAGAACATGAACAAAATCACTCCATTATTGATATTAGTTCTAATAGTGGGAGTAGTATCAGTATCAGGTTGCATCCACTATGTCGGAAATGACACAGAACCATCATCAGATGCAATCATAATAAACGACACTCAAACCCCAACAAACAACAACACAGCTACTGACAGCATTAAAAAAGCCAACCAGTCAGATTCCAACAATAATAAAAAGACCGAGGAAAAAAACGCAACCCCGGCAACTCCAAAAATAAGCACTGACCAGGCAAAAGAATTGATGAACAGCGAACTTAAAACAAACTATTCAATAGAAAATGCAGAGTACAACATGACCACATACATTAATGACAGCACTCCACACTACAACATAACAGTATACACTGGTAATGGCAATGAAAAGGACAATGTAGGTACCGCTTACATGAACGCAGAAAGCGGTGAAATTATTTACATCAACATCACTGTCAAAAATGAAAACAGTACAACAACAACTACCAGCACTCAAAAGATTTATTCTGCTGATGAGGCAGGGGCATTCGTTGACATAGTATACAAAGGAGTGCACGTTTCCGTAAGAGAAAATTATCCTTACTACAGTCCACAAAATGAGAAAGTATATTATTCCCAGCAGGAAGAGGCAGAAGACCTCTATCAGCTTAGTAAAGCAATGAATTAATTGTTTTATTTCCTCTTAACTATTTTTTTTTGAAAGGCTTTATCCAAGAGTCTTCTGTAGAATCTGACTATGTATCCTACTACTATTCCTGCAAATATCGTTCCCAGACCTATTCCCTGAAATGTTCCATACAATAGGATAGAAAGCACTCCGCCTATGATTACGTTGGACGTGTCGAATGCTGTTTTCAGTTTTCCAAATTCTATCCCCGTCACGTGTCTTACTGCCAGTGAAACTCCTTCCCCTGGCAGTACTATTGCTTCGGATTTTACTTCAAAGTAAACTCCAAGTGCTATGATAAAGCAGCTTATTATGCATAGAATCCACTGTGTGACTGCAGTTGTTGCCTCTACCGGTGAGAGTATGTAAAGGGCAAAGTCTATGAAATATCCGAATATTACTGTTACAACAATCTGCATCCACTGTTTTCTCTGAAATTCGTTTTTGAGTATGATTACCTGTATTACTATTAACAGGAAGTTGAATATGATGGTTATCATTCCAAGTGATAATGGTACTGCATATTTAAGTACGTTGGGTATGCATGATATCGGTGTTGTTCCAAGTTCTGATTTTACTGAGAGTGCTACGCCAAATGACATTATGAATAATCCTATTACCAGTATTGCATAGCTTCTGAGTATTTCATGCCAATCTATCGTGTTAAAAATAGTTTTATTGTCTGTGTTTTTATTATTCTTCATGTTTTTCATTATTATCTTTGTTTTTAAAGATATTTAAATGAAACAGACCATAATAGGAAATGAACAAATATTTACATCAAAAATCGTCATATCTTTTATGATAAGGGGATTAAGGGATGGTTAATAATGGAAAATGATTATTTTTCTCCGGCTATTACGAAGTACCTGTAATACTTGTAGTAGACGTCAACATTCCTGTATCCAATATCATTGTACCATCTTATGGTATCTGAGAGTTTTGCAGGTTTGTCCAATTTTCTTCTCTGTCTGAGTGTTTCCTTGGCTTCTTCTGGTATGTCCTGTATGTTAAGATAATCCGCATCCTGTTTCTTGAAAAGTTTTTCTGTATGATCTGTTTCCCCGTTTACCTGGTCGGCGTTTATGAATATTCCACTAGGAGTTAGGATGTCGTATATTTTCCTATATAGTACCTCTTTTTCATCATCAGTCAGGTGGTGTATTGAAAGGGAGGATACTACTATGTCATATTTCTCCTCGAAGTCGTATTCCAGGTAGTTTCCCTCCACGTATCTGAAGTTCATGTTTTCAAACTTTTGTCTTGCAACGTTCAGCATTTCGGTTGACATGTCAAATAGGGTTATGTCTGCTGTGGGATGCTGTGTGTATAACAGTTGTGTCAGTATTCCCGTTCCTGCCCCCAGATCCAGTATTTTAGGTTTTTCATAGTTTTTTGTTAGTTTTACTACTGTGTTGTAGTATATGTCCATGTTTGGTATTGCCTGTTTTCTGTATTTGTCATAATCATCAGATGCATCGTTAAATGCTGTCAGTACTTTATCTTCCATATTGTTTTTCCCTCATGTTGCAATTTTCATATTCAATACGTATACTTCCGGCTTTATCACGTTTTCAAGGTATTCTTCCCTGTTGTTTGCATCATATACTATGCAGGTATTGTTTGTATCTGTTTTTGTGTGTATGTATATTGTCTGGTTTTGGTTTGTCAGGAGCTGTTCGAGTTGCTGGTTTATGCATGTTTTGTCATCTGTCTGTCCTGTGATGTTTTGTGAGTATGTGTTTGATATTATGTATTGAGTATTTGCGTCTGTTATAATATAATATTTTCCTCCATCCAGTAATGTTTTACTGATTGTGATGCTCTTGCATTTCCACTGATTGTCATGATTGTATGGGCAGGTCGTGTTTGTATCCTCATTGTTTACTGGTATTATCCTGTATCCGTAGTCTATGATTACCTGCGTATTCTTTGACTGTACCTGTGTTTTTGTGAGTCTTGACTGTCCTGCTATGAGTATTTCATTATTTGGATTGTTTTTGGGGTATAGTGTGAGTGAGTATTGTATGGAGTCTGGGAAGTAGTTGTTCAATAGCTGTTTGTTGTTTTTTAGTCGTACCAGTTTTTCATAGCTTATCTGCTGATTCTTTTCTGATTTGAGTCCTACGATTTCTATCCTGTTTATTGACTGGTCCTCCCAGTTGGATGGTGTTCCACTTGTCTTTGTCAGTGTTTCCATGTTGTCTTCAAGCAATTGCTGTATTTCTTTATTGTTTACTCTGGATACCTGGTCCTGGTTTATTGTGTTTGTTGCGTATACTATTAGGGATAGTATTATTGTTAAAACTATCAGGTATAAGAGTATGTCTGTTATTATTATTTGTCCTTTGTTATTCATAATCCATACTTATTTTTGTGTCCATTATCAAGGTATAATGTTGTGTTGTTAGCTATACTTATGTTGTTTCCCATGTATTGGTTGTTTTGGTCGTTTAGGAGCACATGGTCTATTGATGCTGGTGCTCTGTCTGTTATTTTTGTTGGCTGTATGAATGTTTCGAATCCGTAATCGTTGCAGCTTGTTTTGTTTTCCAGTCTGCATAGAAGGCACATTCCGTCGTGACTGTTGTGGTAGTAGTGGTTGTTTAGGCAGTGCTGTATTGTTTTGTTATCATTTCCGTGCTGTGAATAGTCATTGTATGGACATTTGTTTATTGTTATCTGCTGTATCGTGTCGAGGTATGCATCACTTCCTTCTATGCTGATGATTTGGGATAGTTTGTCTGTGTATTCTACTGTGTTGTCGGTGAATCTGGCTCCTGTTTTGAGTGTTGGCAATGGATCGTATACCGGGTATTGTGTGTCTGTGATTTCAACCAGTTTCTTTTGGTTTTTTGATATTTGCATTGTTGTGTTTTTTGCCGTGACATGTAGTGTGTAGTCTAGTTCTATTTTGAACGGGTCGTCTGATGATTTTATGCTGTTTATTGTGCAGTTGATTATTATGTCGTCCTGCAGGTATTCTTCCTGTAAGTGATTTGTCTTGTTTTGAATGTGTTTTTTGAGTGTTTCTCTACTGTTTGTGTATGGCCTGTTTTTTGTTACTGTTTCGAGTGTTATTTCATGCAGTGATTCCTTTGTTTTTGTTATTATCTGTTCTTCGAAGTCTGTTGTCTTGCTTTTTATCTTCTGTGTTTCCAGGTTTTCTACTGTAGTATCTACTTCGTGGTCATACTGTTGTATTGTTATTATCAGGAGTAATAATAGTGGTATCAGCATTACCAGGAGGATTATGCTTGTAGTGTAACCTTTTTTATCTTTAATAATTTTCATAATAATTCTTAATACTATTGTATTTATGAAGTATTACATTTAAATATTTCTGGAAAAATATAAACAATGTTTAAAAAAAGTGTTAATAATGGAGGTTATATATATTTAATTGAGGATTTCATAAGAAGTTACTACAACATCCAGCTTGTATTTGTCGGAATAATATTCATCATCCCCTGTCATGATATCCATTATAACCCTCATGTTACCATCATCAAGAAAAGACAATAGTCTGGACTGGAAGTTATCCCACTGCTTCTGAATGTTGTCATCGTTGTAGGTTCTTGTTATAGCAGAAACATCTTCAGACCATTTACCCTCATTATGATACTCCAGAGTCTCAACTACTGGAAAATCCTTGACAGTAATCTTAATCGAAACTGAAATGCTGCTGTCAACAGACATTCTATCCTTAATAGAATAATATACTAATTTATCCATTTAATCACATCCTGCATTAAACTATGACTTTCTATATTATATAGGTATAATTAAAGAATATAATATACTTTCAACTAGATGATACAAAAAAATTATGGAGCAATATAGCATTATATTCCCATTGTAAATTTATATTATCCTATTTGAAGAATTGTAAAAAGAATAAATTTATAATAGTTATGATAGTACCAATGATTTCCGTAAATAACCCATAAATAGAAAATAGTTTGTGATTAAAGAATTTTTTTAGTGTTTATGATGTTTTTAACCATTCATTACCTGTTTTAAGTAATGAATTTTAATAATTACGTGACAAAGTATTACTTTTTTTGAATTTTAACGGCATAAAGTATTAACTAGTTTTAATAATGGCGAATTATATAATCGATACTAAGGTTCTAAATAACTAATAATAAATAGAGGTTAATTAAATATATTAATTAAGAATAGATTAATAATTTTAATATTTATTATTACGGAGGAAATTATATGAGTGACATTATTAAAGGATGGCGTCATAACGAACAAAGATATAATTTAATAGGAACTAAATGTAACAAATGTGGCGAAACATTTTTCCCAAAGAAAGTTGTTTGTCCAAACTGTAGAAGCCATGGTGACATAGAAGACCTCCAATTTAAAGGAACTGGAAAAATATTTACTTACTCTGTAATTCATGCAGCAACAGATGATTTCAAAAACAATTCACCTTATGCTGTAGGAATTATTGAACTAGATGAAGGTGCAAAAGTTACTGCACAAATAGTTGACTGTGATTTAGACAATTTAAACATAGGCGACGAAGTAGAGGTAGTATTTAGAAAAATACGCGAAGAAGGAAAAGAAGGAGTAATATCGTATGGATACAAATTCAAACTCAAAGAATGATACAGGAGTATTATTAATAGGACATGGTAGCAGATTACCTTACAACAAGGAAGTTGTACGTGCAATTGCAGCAAAGTACGCTGAAACACAACCTGATTATACTGTTGAAGTAGGTTTCATGGAATTAGCGGAACCAAACATACCAACAGCTTTTAACAAACTAAAAGAAACTGGTGTAAAAAGAATCATTGTAACACCTGTATTTTTAGCTCATGGAATGCACACAAAAAGGGATATTCCTACCATCCTCGGTTTAGAACCTGCTGACATAGAAAAAGAGTTAGGACACGACCATTCACATGGACACAGTCATGGACATGGTCATGGACACCACCATCATGATGAAGGGGAAAATGGAGAAGGACACGGACACCACCATCACCATCATCATCACGGTGAAGAAGCAGAAACTGTTGAGTTTGATGGAGAAATCATTTACACCGAACCTATCGGTGCAGATGACGCTATAGTAGAAATTATAGCTGAAAGAGTAAATCCACACTTATAGATTAGAAAAATTTTAACCTCCCAACCATTTACCTTTTTTTTAATATACTTATTTATATAAATATAATATCATGACAGAAAAATCAATATCAGATATTGGAGAGAAGGAACTTATTAGAATTCTACTCAATAAACGTGACAAAAAACTAGTAGACAATGATAATCTGTTACATGAAAGTTATCATGACGATGCGGCACTGATAGAAAATAGTGGTAAGTATACTGTAGTTTCAACCGATCTGCTGATACAGCACTCTCATTTTCCAGGGCAGATGACCTTTTATCAGATGGGAGCAAAGGCCGTTACGGTAAATGTCAGTGACATAATAGCAATGAATGCCAAAGCTACTTCAATACTGATATCAATGGGACTTCCACCAGACATGACATTGAATGAATATGATGAGTTGACTGACGGAATACTTGATAAGTGCAGCGAGTATGATGTCAGACTTATTGGCGGAGACATCAATGAGAACACTGAAGTAGTACTAGGTGGCACTGCTATTGGCAAGGTGGAAGAAGAAGTTAAACTCCAGAAGGGTATTGAAATGGATGATTACATAGCAGTTACCGGAGAACTTGGAGGTCCTGCCGCAAGTCTGGACTTGTTAAACAGTGGTCTGAACCTAATAAATAGTGATATCGTTAAAACGTTGCTGGAACCTGGTCTGCCACTGAAAGAATCGGAACTGTTCAGAAAGTATCCTCTGTTAACAACAAGCATGACAGACATAACTGATGGTTTAGCTGTAGAATTAGGACATTTAATGGATAAAAATCCGGGAATAGGCTTTGAAATATATTTTGACAAGATTCCATATGACGAAAGTATTGTAAAAATTGCCGAGGATAATGATAAGAACCTGACTGATTATCTGTTACATTTTGGTGAGGAATTTGAACTGTTGGTAACATTGAATGCTGAAGAATACGATAAACATAAGGAAGAATTCGATAACCTGTACATTATCGGTAAAAGCAATGATACAGGAAGGATTACTCTTGAAAAAGATGGAGAAAGTGAACTGATTCCTGTTCGAGGATATGAGCATTTGAAGGAGTGAAGTTTATGAAAAACTGTAATATATGTCCAAACAATTGTCTGCTGGAAAAGGGAAGTATATGTGGCAGAAATAATGTTGATGAGATTGTTGTTGAAGCTACTGCCATTGCCATAGACCCTATTGAGAAAAAGCCATTATACCATTTTTATCCAGGCAGTCAAACATTATCTGTCGGTACCCTGGGATGTAATCTCAGGTGTTTGAACTGTCAGAATCACAGCATTGCACAACCCAAAAATCGTGACATGGTACCTGTTAGACGTTTAAGTCCCGAAGCACTGGTTAATACTGCTCTGGAAAATGATTTAAATAGCATATCCTGGACATACAATGAGCCAAGCATTTATCCCGAATGGATCATAAGTACTGCCCGTATTGCAGAGGAGTATGATATCGGAACTATTCTTGTAAGTAACGGTTATACATCTTATTCCACTTTGGAAAGTCTTGTAGGCTATGTTAGTGCTGTTAATGTTGACTTGAAGGGTGATGCAGACTTTTATGAGAACATTTGCAGAGCCAGGCTGAAAGACGTGCAAAACAGCATCGAATATTATTATGACAATAACGTGCATATAGAGTTAACAAACCTGTTAATTCCTTCCCTGAATGATGATGCTGACTCAGTTACTGGTCTTTGTGAATATGTACATGGCATATCCGATAGTATTCCTGTTCATTTTTCTGCTTTCCATCCTGATTATAAGTTACGTCATCTTCCTTCTACCCGAGAAGAAAGTGTGCTGAATGCCTGCAGTATCGCACGTGATACTGGTTTAAGGTATGTTTATCCAGGCAATATCCGTCCTTCCTATGAGGACAATACTTATTGTGAAGATTGCGAGGATGTTCTGATAGAAAGAAATTATTATAGTGTGGAGAATTATATTACTGTTGATGGCAAGTGTCCACATTGTGGAAGCATTGCTGAAGAGATAATTATTTAAGGGTCTATCATAATGGTGTATAAAGGGGATGTGAAGTGACCCTTAATTTTATTATTTATTCTCATTTTCCTAATATTAAAAGAAATATTTATATTATATGACGTTAATTTTATTATTAAATCATTATAAATATTTGATTAATTAATTAGAGTTATTTTATAGTAATTAGAAAGTATACGATTAGTACAGTTATTTCTATGGATGAATTACAGATTTTTTTTATGACAATCATCCTTGTTATCTTATTGAGGAAATTGTGGATAGAATTGATTTTTAGTCAGTGAAAGAGGCAATTATATTCTATAAGGATAATTGCCTTTGTTTTTAAATTCTAATTTTAACCATCTAGCAAGAATTGGTTCTGATATTTGATATTTTTCATTTTCAAATTTTATTAATCCTTGATTTTGAAGATGATTTAAATTATTGCTTAAAGAGCCTGTAGAAACATTTAACTGATTTGCTATTTCTATACGTTTTAATGGAGAATCTAAAAGAGATATGAAAATACTTTTTTCACGATAGGTTAATTTTGTCCACATATTTATCAAATGAGTTATTATAGCACTGATTTTTTCATCAAAATTCTTTTTAATAATTTCTTCTGTTAATTGGGTATTTTGAGGAAGTAATGATGCAAATATATTAATATATGCTGGAATTCCAGATGTACATTTGTAAAATCTTTCAAAACCATCTTCAGTAAATATTAAATATGGTGCTTTTTTTCTTAAATAATCCTTAACAGTATTTTTTTCAAAAGGATATAAATGAAATGTAAGCATTCGTCCACCAAAAACACCATCACGACTTGAAATTTCTGAAATTAAATTATCTTGAATACTCATAGAACCTGAAAATAAATATGCTACGTTTCTTTGATTTTGGATAAAACTTCTCATTTTCCATAAAAAAGAATCCATATAATCATCTAATTGTTTGATTATCTGAAATTCATCTATGAATATAATTATTCCATTGATTTTATCTGAATTTTCATTATAAATCTTCTCAGGAAGTTCTATAACAAAATTAAATAATTTATCAGTATCTGTTTGACTACCGAAGATAGGTATTGGAAATTTATCTATTTGGATAAAATCTTTGATTTTAAAATTATTGGATTTAAAAAATTTCTCTATTCTTTTATCCATAGTGTTTAGTTTCTTTTTTTTGGATTCGATAATCAATTGTTTAAAGAAGTATTCCATCAATCCTTTGATAGATAAATTATTTTTTTGATAAGATTCAGATTGTGAAAAATCAAGATACAAAACCAGATAGTCATTATCCAAATCTTTTTTAATTTTTTTTAGAAAAACCGTTTTTCCAACTCCTCTAATCCCAGTTAATAACATTTTAGGAGCATTACCATCCTTAGTTGTTTCTAAAAACGTTTTAATGTTATTTAATTCCCAATGCCTATTATAAAATTCTTCATCAGTTAAGTTTTGATTTGTTCCCCAAGGTAATGTATTCATACTAATCCATCCAATAATGTATTATGTTAAGTAATATATAATATATGTATTATAAAGTTCAATACATATTAAATTATATTATAATATATAATACTTTATAATAAAAGATATAAAAAGATTATGACATTAGAAATAGAGTAATATCAAAATATTTATGGAAATGTTTTAAAGAAGTTTCCGAAAAATTCAAATTCTTGATTCCAAAAGTAGCTCATAGATAGTTATATTGGATTTTAAAGGGTGAATTTTATAAAAATAGTAATTAATCGAAACACACATATAAAAACAAAGAATTAAATAACATAATACT
>CAZUHM010000040.1:0-13519 GCA_964620575.1 uncultured Methanobacteriaceae archaeon
TGTTGTTTAGGTTGTTTATTGTTTGGTTTTGTTCGTTTACTGTGTTGTTTAGGTTATTAACTGTATCGTTTAAGTTGTTTATTGTTTCATTCATTTGTTCTATGATTTTCATGTAGTCTGGTAATACAGTAATTGGTACTGTAATTGTTGTTCCTTTTGTATCTGTTGTATCTGCTAATGTAATTGTTAATGTTTTTTGTCCGGATGTTACTGTTGTGTCTTTTATTTCTAGATTGCCTGTGTTATCTGCATGATCATATATTGTTGACTCATTTGGTAATATTATTTCAAGTTCATCGGTTATTGGCGTGTTTTCCTCATTTTTTATAGTTATTTTTGCTGTTACGTTTGTTTCTGTGTTGTTTAGAATTTCTACTTGTATTTCTGCCTGGTGTAATATGTTAAGTTCTTTTGTGGAATTTGAAGTAGCATGTGTAGTGTTTCCAAGATATATTGCTATTATATTTGTAGTTCCTGCGGGCAGATCTAGTTTAATTACTGCTTCTTTCTTTTTAATTATTCCTGTATTAATGTAGTCTCCATTTTCATCTGTGATGATAATGATTCCTTTATCTAATAATTCGCCATCTGCGTCAGTTACCGTAACATTAATTGTAACGTTGTTTACTACGGAATTTATTGTTTCAATTTTTGTATTTGTTGGTATAGCTTTTATCTCAACATTTATTTTATTGTTATAGTTATGGTAATTGTCTTCACTGATTATACTTATTTCTAGAGTATTATTGCCTAAATCTAGTTCTGGTGTGAATGTTACGTTTCCATTATTATCTGTATTTCGTGTGATAATACTTCCATCAGGTAGTGTCATGTTAACTTCTTGTTTTATTAGTGGATTATTGTCATCATCCTTTACTGTTAAATTAATTTTCACATTACCTAATGTGTCATTTATTACTTCTGTTTCAACATTAAATTCATTGATTTTTGTAAGTATTGTGTATCTATTGTTTTTTTGATTAACATATGGTGAGTTAATTAATAATTCTATTTCATTTTCTCCAACAGGCACGGCGTATCCTGATATAATATAATTGTCTAATGTGTAAACTCCTTTTGATACTTCATTTTCAAATATTTCTATTTGTGAGTTGGATGGTACTAGATAATCTTCTGTTATGACTTTTAATATGAAATCATCATCCTGTTTTAGCATTTGAATTTTACTTGGACTGGTTCCTGTGAAATTTGAATTAGTTATATTAAACCAGGTAACACCATATTTATAAAAGTCTCCACCAATAATGTCTGCCGTGTTGTTTATGAATACTGAATTATTGATAAATGGAATACCCATCGCATAAATTGCTCCACCTTTTTCTGCATGGTTTGCAATGAAGGTTACATTTGTGATACTTGCAATTGTTTCATCATCTAAATTGAATACTCCACCCTCTGTAGCTGTATAATTGCTTAGGGTAATATTTTCTATGGTTAAGTTATAGTATCTTTCAATTGCCATAAATTGGAACTCGTTCTTTCCATTAAGTATGCTTCCATTACCATTTATTGTAACGCTCTTTGGTTGTGAACCTGTTAATTCTGTTCCATCATTTAATGTTTTTCCCCAAATCATACTTGTAGTTGCATTATAATCTCCTCCAGGTATGAGATTGATAATTATTTCAGTTCCATCCACTGTTTTTGCTTCATCTATTGCCTGGGCTAGCTGTTCATAGTTATTTACTTCGTATGTTTTTGGTGGTTTTATTGGTGCTTTGAATAGATAGGTGTTGTTGGAATATTGGGTCGGATTACTTCCTGTTACTACTAATCTTAAAGTATCATAGTCAGAGATTGTGTAAGTAGATATATAAGGACCTTCATATCTTGCAATGTCCTCATCATTAATAAATAATTCATATGTTTGAATATTTGTAATGTAATTATCAGGATTAATTAATTCTATATGATAATCACCTGTTTGGTCATCCTGTTTAACTTCAAAGTTTGCACGAATATTATTTTCAAATATCGAATCTTGCAGATTTAAATTTCCGGTTGTTTTTATTGGCCCTGCACCACTAGTTTGAATTTGGTTATTTATGAATTTTGTTCCAGTTATAGTATAGGAACCATAAGCAGGAAAGTCTACGTTAGTAGCGTATCCACTTCCAATATTGTTTTCAAAAGTGGAATTAATAATATTTACAGTATCCTCAAATGCAGTTATTAAAGATTTTGTTGTAATAGTATTGTTAGTAAAAGTACAGTTAATTAGATTCAAAGTATTTTCACCTTGATCTAAAAAGATAATCCCATATGAAAAATTAAAGTTTTTAAATGTTACGTTATTAATAGTTAATTTTGTATTCCAATCTACATGTATATATGTTGGTATACCAGTATAGGTTTCTCCATCAGTTCCATCTATTGTAATTCCATTACCATTTATTGTTATATCTGCACTAGCTGGAATTTGAACGAGTTTTGGGGTTGTATAGTCAAAGTCAGACCCCTCCATGTTAATTTCTTTAATTCCATTTTCAAGTGCCCATTCCAGTTCTTCTGTACTATGTACTGTCATGAATGTTGATGTTTTGGTGTTTGTAGTTTTTTCTTTGTTAATATATTTTTGTTTATTTGTATCCGTATGATTATAGTCTGTTTTTATATCAGAATCTATTTTCACATCTTCTTTTGTATTTTGAATATTTTCAGAAAGTATATTATTGTCGAATCTTTCTATTGTGTTTGTATAATCAGTGTCTGTGTCTGTTGTGTCTGAAGCACTAACAACTGTCATACCGATTAGGACAAAGAATATAATTAAGAAAATATATTTCTTTTCCATAGTTTAATCCTCCAATTTTAATTTAAAAAGTTTTACTCACATAATTTCTTTTAAATTATATATACATCTATGATTTTAACATATTTATAGTCTTTTATCAAGTAACACCCTTTTATGAAGATTTTATGAAAGAGGAAAATAAAAAAGTCGAATTATTTTTATCATTAAAGAAGTAACTGATTCATTAAAGGGATACTGAAACTCTTATAAATAGAGAGACATTTATTATAAATTAGAATGCTTTTTAAAGGATAAAGCACATCTAATAATATAAAAGAGAATATAAGGGTATAAGAAGCCATATTATAAAATAATTTTTTTTTTAATCATTTAAAACTAAGTTGATAAAGTGGATTCATTCATCCATCTCTATCAAGTTTTTTAAAGGTTAATGGATATATTGCAAGTATTATGAATGTAGACAGGGAATACTTGATACAGTTTACTATGTCATTATTGCCCATCATTTTTGGGATTAATACGAAAAGCAATACAAACAGTATGATTGCTCCCACAAATCTGACTATTGCATCCCGTCTGCTTTTAGGGTTTTCGAAGTTAACGTATTTTTCTTCAACAAGAAAACCTAATGAAATTCCAGAAACCAGTGCTACGTATTTAATGTAGCTTATTACAGGACAGAATACTATTCCCACCAGAGACAGTGCAACAATACCCAGGTATAGGTATGTTCTTTTTTCTTTCATGTCATAAAGACGGGATAATATTAGAAGTATTGCCAATGCAATTATAAAAGCTGCTATGGTGTCTGTTGGAAAGTGAACGCCTAATCCTACTCTTGATAGTGCAACAATCAGCACTCCAATCAATCCCATAACTATATATGGAATGTTCTTCATGTATATTGGAATTGCCAGAAAGAGGTTGGTTGCCATCATTGTATGTCCACTTGGGAGTGAATATCCCTGTATTTTAAAGTTTAGTGGATCCTGGTTTGGTACATTTGCGTAAATACATTTGATTTTATCCACTACAGCATATGGTCTTAACCGTGCAACGGTCACCTTGATAAATTCGCAGCACACACCAGCCACGCCTAATGAAAGCAATGTGAATCTGCCCCATTCCTTGTTGTATACCAGATAGATTGAAATGAATAGCAAGGCGAGAACATTTTTGGAAACGACGTCTGCTATAATTTTAAAAAATCCCATTACTACATTTGGGAAGGTACTTTGTATGAATAGTATCAGATTAACTTCCCATGGAAAATAAAAAACTGTTTCAAACATAATGTTAGATATATTATATTTGATAAAAAGCTTACTAAAAAAGGAGGGGCCTTATCAAAGGGTTGGTTTTTGTTTTCTTTTTTTCATTCTGTCTATTTTTTTAGAATTATTATCTTGGTTGATTATGTCACCTTGGTCATGATTTCTTTTTCTGGTTCTGATGTATGTCTTCTTTTGTTCATTTTTCTGATGATTAATTGCCTGACTTTCTCTTTAATATCCACAATTTCATAAATTATTTCACTTATTAATGTGCTACTGATGAACAAAAAGATGAATAAATGAATTGTTTTCATTTCAAAGCATTAAATGTTTAATGCCTTAAGCTACTGTTGAATATGTAAAAATAGAAAAAATATAATTTAAAGGGAGGTGAGTAGAAAATTCTTATTTAATAAGAATTAATGTGCTGATTTAATTAACAGTTTACCATCTGTTTCTTTCATATTCTGTCACTTTACGATATGATACTATAACTTTATATGGAGTATAGCCAGATACCCAAGAATGACCCATATAACTATAATAATAATGGTAGTTGTATGAGTCTACATATATGTCTCCTGCACTATTCTTGAAAAAGAATACTGCATCTACAAGTGCATAATGAGGAGCAAGACTAGTATCAAATTTAGTACTTATTATGTCAACATGTGCTCCTGAACCATATTGCGAGTCCTTGTGTGTATCATACCATGCGAAGAATGTATCAGATCCAACTTGTATTTCTGTTGGATAGTTTACACCTGTTAATTTATAAAGTTTTAATTCCAGAGTTGGATATTTAGTAGTGAATGTTGTAGTTGCACTTGATGAAGGAGTATTTTCGTCACCATAATATGTTGCCGTGATTTTCTTATATGATGGATCATATATTGTTACTTTCATGTTATAATTTCCATATTTATCAGTAGTCTCTGTATAAGTGTCACCAACTACATTTATATAAACTGTTTTGTATGCTAAAGCTTTTCCATTCATAGTTAATTTTCCATATATGGACATTTCTTTTCCTATGGATATGCTTTGAGAACAACCTACTGTAATTGTAGTACTTTTTTTGCTTGCTTGGAAGTATGTGTATGCACTGTCGCTAGTGTAAATATTTGTTCCAGCATAACTAGCTGCTATATAATTATAACCTTCATTTTCTGCTTTTACTTTAATGTTATAATTTCCATACTTACTGGTGGTGACGTAGTATTTTTCACCTTCAACATCTATCACTACTTCTTTATATGCAAGCCCTATACCACGAACTGATAATTTACCATAAACGGATATTGTATCTCCAACATACGTACTGTTTGTACTTCCCACTGTTATAATGCTTGTTTTCTTATTTGCCATGAATGTGGTGGTGTTAGTTGATTCTGTATATATGTTTGTTCCTTTGTATGTTGCGGTTATTGTTTTTGTTCCTGCTGTGTTGCTTGTTACTTTTAGGTTGTAGTTTCCGTATTTGCTGGTTTTGGCGTTGTAAGTTTTTCCATCTACTGTTATTGTTATAGGTGCATATGGTATATTTATTCCACGTACTGTTAATTTTCCATAAACAGATACGCTGTCACCTACATATGCACTCTTAGTACTTCCAATAGTTATTTGACTAACTTTTTGGTTGGACAGGTATGTTGTCTTGTTTGTTGATTCTGTATATATGTTTGTTCCTTTGTATGTTGCGATTATTGTTTTTGTTCCTGCTGTGTTGCTTGTTACTTTTAGGTTGTAGTTTCCGTATTTGCTTGTTGTTGCCTTATATGTTTTTCCATCCACAGAAACTGTGATATCAGCGTATGCTATTCCAACTCCATTTGTTGTTGATAATTTACCATATACTGAAACATTGTCACCCACATAAGCTGTTTTTGTACTACCTATTGTGATTATTGTGTTTTGTTTAACTTGGAATGTTGTGGAGTTACTGGATGCTGGGTTTATATTGTTTCCTGCATAATTTACTGTTATTGTTTTTGTACCTGTGTTTGTTGGTGTGTGTTTGATGTTGTAGTTTCCGTATTGTGTGGTGTTGGTTTTGTATGTTTTTCCGTCTACTTTTATTGTGATTGGTTGGTATGCTAGGTTTTTTCCGTTATTGTCTGTTAGTTTTCCGTAGATTGACATCTGTTTGCCAACAGGCACTGTTTTAGTACTTCCTACTGTAATTATTGTAGATTGTGTTGTGAATGTGCTTTTTGCAGTTGATTGGACATATGTGTTTGTTCCTGCATAAGTGGCAGTGATTGTTTTGAATCCACCAGTAGTTGATGTGTGTTTGATGTTGTAGTTTCCGTATTGTGTGGTGTTGGTTTTGTATGTTTTTCCGTCTACTTTTATTGTGATTGGTTGGTATGCTAGGTTTTTTCCGTTGTTGTCTGTTAGTTTTCCGTAGATTGACATTTGTCTGCCAACAACTACTGATTTAGCACTTCCAACAGTTATAATGGTAATTTTTCTTCCATCATCAAATATGTTGTTGGTAATACGAGTATCTGTTCCGTTAATGTAAATAGTAGAACTATCAATTGAAGTATCAGCGTTAGAGTTATTTTTCATTATTGTATTTATTCCATTGTCTATTATTGCTGGTCCTGTATTGTTTACTTTATTTCTTATAAAAGTGTTTTTGTCAATTAATCCATTTTGACCATAATAGAATATTGCTCCTCCATCATATTTTGCATTGTTGTTTTTTAGAGTACTGTTTATAATGATCATTTTAGGTTCATCACAATTGTAAATTGCTCCTCCACCATAGTTTGCGTTGTTGTTGTTTAGTGTGGTGTTTTTTACGGTTAAAGCACCCATTAAGTTGTATATTGCTCCTCCTTGTCTTGCGATGTTGTTGTTTAGTATGGTGTTTGTTATTGTTAGACTACCACAGAAATTGTCTATTGCTCCTCCATCATTTTTTGCCTTGTTGTTATTTAGTGTACTATTTATTATTGTTAAAGTACCGTAAAGGTTGTCTATTGCCCCTCCATAAGATGAGTAACAATTTATTATTTTGATATTTTTTATGGTTACTTTACTATCAGATTCAATACCTAAAAATTGATATTTTTTGCCACCATTTATGGTTTTTCCATTACCATTTATAGTTAATGTTTTTATTTCTTCATTGAGCATAGTATTTGCAGTCAGTTTTATATCTGATTTGATGTTTAATGTAAGTGTACTGTACGTGTCACTTGTCAATGTATTGTGTAGTGTGTTGAAGTCGTTTACATCAATAGTTTTACTCGCTGTTTTAACAGTTTTAGTATTATTTTGTTTACTAATGTCTTTAATGTTTCTTTCATATGTTAAATTATTATTTGCTTCTTTTATTGGTGTGTTACTACTTTGTACTACTACTTCTTTTGTTGTGCTTGTATCAACCGTACTAGTATCAGATGTACTTGTATTATTATTTGATACTTCTGTTGCATAGGACATTCCAACAAAAAGAAGTGTTACTATGAATAGTAAAAAAATTTTTTTAAAATTCATCTTTCTTATACCTCCTACTTGTTCTAATTATTTAATGGTATGGTTTAAGGAGGTATTAAAATTTTATTGTAATATTTTTATTGTTTTAAGTTACTCTGGGTGTTGTTTTTAATGTGTTTTTAATTTGGAAGGCTGTTGGTAAAATTATTTTTTCTATTTTTTGAGGAATACTTTTCAATTAAAATAGTAAACTATTATATATGGTAATATCTAGGAATATCAGAAGAATTCGAGGAGTTTAAATTTAAAATAATCAAACTAATATTATCAAAAATTTTTGTAAAAGAGTGAAAAAACTTTTTTATTCCAACCCTGAATATATTCTTTTGGCTTGTGTGTTTTTACTTTTTTCAACATTATTAAATATTATCTGATATATACATATTTTTAATATTGTTTGTTTGGTGGATGTAAATGGCTAATGAGATTGATAAAAAACAGGATAATGCAATTACTTATCCATTGAGGCCTGTGTTAATAAAAGCGGGTCCGGGTGCTGGAAAAACGTATGTATTAATAAAAAGAATTGAGTATTTGTTGGAAACTAAAAAGGTTAAACCTGAAAGTTTATTGGTGATTACTTTCACTATTAAAGCTGCTGATGAATTAAAGAAACGTTTAAGTTCGGAAGAATATAATATTTCCTCAAAAGATTTAAGTAAAATGTTTATTGGTACAATCCATAGTTTTTGTAATCATCTTTTGATGGAATATTGTGGGGATGATATTCAATTGCTTGAAAGTGCTGATGTTAATGAACGTAAGGTCATGTTTTTACAAAAAAATTATGATACGTTGGGTTTTACTGGATATAATTATATGGATAAATGGGAAATTAATACTGTTATCTCAAAGTATGATCAGTTCACTAATTTTGGAATTAAGGATGATGAACTTGTAAATTTTCTTGAAAATAATTATGAAATATCTGAGGATTATAAAAACTTTGTAAATGATCATATGGAAAAATATCATTCTTTTCCAACGGATTCTGTGAAGGAGAATGGGGATTATTATAATTCATGGTATTTTGCTAAGTTTATTGCTTTAGTTAAATCTTATGAAGTATATAAAAAGTTGTTAAAAGAGAATAAGTTGTCAGATTTTTCTTTTTTACAGGTGTATGCTAAAGAACTTTTATCTAATAATGAAGAGTGTGTAGCTAAGCTTCTTCCATATAAAAATATATTGATTGATGAATTTCAGGATATTGATCCTATTCAGAAAGATATTTTTGAAATATTGAAGAAATATTCTGATTCTTTTACTGTAGTAGGGGATGATGATCAATCCATATATGGATTTAGGGGTAGTTTTTCTGATTCTTTTGAAGAATTTGCTGATAAGAATAGTACTGTTGATTTGGACAGTAATTACCGTTCTGGAAAGAATATTGTAGATTTCAATGAATATTTTATTAAAAAATACCGTAGTTCTAAGAAAAAGCTTGTTCCAAAGAGGAATATTGATTCAAATGTCTATTATATGGTTAGTGATGCTGATTCAAGTATTAATTCAGAAGCAGATAATATTGCATTACTTATTAAATCTCTAAAAGATGAAAACAAGATCAGCAATTATTCTGATGTGGGAGTGTTATTTAGGGGTATTCAAAGTTTTGGAAGTCTTAAAAAATCTATAACGGATATTTTAAATAAATTTGATGAATATTCTATTCCCTATAATATTCATGATAGTGCATCATTGACTGATAAAAATGAAGTTAAAGTTATGATGACTCTTTTATGGTATATGAAGAAATCTTCATCCAGAACTTATCTTAGTAAAATCGAAAGGGAATGGTTGAATTATAGGATTTTCGGACAATTGAAGGATTGTCTGAATCTCTGTGATGAAACTTGTAAAATATTGTCTGATATTGAAGATCGATTTGAAGATGAGGTTATTGAAGCAGAATTTAATCATGAAAATAGATTGTATAAAAAAAGAGCTGGAAATCTATGTACTATGTATGCTAGATATCATGGAGCAAAAGCCACAGCATTATTCAATGAGTTATTAAATAGTGTTCCTCGTTTCCAATTGAACGAACAAAATAGGGATGACTTAATAAAATTGGGCATAACTGATGAACATGATCTGGATTTATTTGAAAATTTATATAATTATAGAAAAAAATACTATGAAAGTTCAGATGATGAGAAAGATTCATTATTGACGGTTTATTATACATTATTGGAACTATCTGGATTATTGAAAGGACGATTTGATGAGAACACTAATGAGAATGATAGGATATTAAGCAATCTTGCTATCTTTACTCAAACAATATCCAATTATATTGAAATGATGGATGAAAATGATTTGAATGGATTAATATGGTTTATTTTATCAAACTATGAAAATTATTCTAGTCATAATGAAAAAACGGGTCTGGAAGATGAAGTTCAATTACTGACTATACATAAAGCTAAAGGATTGGAATTTCCGGTTGTGATACTTTGTTCATTGAAAAAAGATGATTTTCCATATAAAGAAATAAATTATGAATCATTGGATGAATTATCTAACAGAGAACGTGGAATTCCAACTTATCCTATTAAACCTGATTTCTTTAAATATAAAGATTATGATGAAGAAAAGGAAAAGGAATTGGAAGATACTGAAGAAAAACATATATTTTATGTTGCATGTACACGTGCCGAACAATTATTAGTCCTATCAACATTGTGTGATAAAAATGGAAATAAGCCAGAATTCATTGAAGAATTAGAAAAAAACACATCATTAACAGAAATATCTTCAAAAGAATTTAAAAATTTGGATAAATTAGAAACTAATGATGTGGGTGATAAAATAGAACGGCTTAAAATGAGTTACACTAGCTTTTCAGCTTATAATAAATGTCCTAGGCTGTATAATATAGGTTATAACTATCAATTTAGACTTCCTGCATCAAAAGTCATTACAGATGGATTGGCTGCTCATACAATATTGGAACGAATGAATAAGGAAGTTATCGAAGGAACAGATATACAACAAGATGATATTAACAGAATTTCTGATAACGTTCTTGAAAATCATCCAGATATTGAAAAAGAAAAATTTAAACCAGCAATTGATGGAATAAGCAATTATTGGAATAATTATTTAAACAGTGACTGGGAAGTGTTTGGTTCAGAAGTACCATTCAGCATAATTAAAGAAAATTATGATATAGAAGGAAAAATTGATTTAATATTAAAAAATTCGAAAACAAATGATATTAAAATTGTAGATTATAAAACCACCAACAAAGAACATTTAATATCAAGAAAAGACACTCATGAAGAACAATTATGTATCTACGCAAAAGCATTAGAAAATTACTCCGAATATAATAAATATAACATTAAATATGCTAGTGTGTACAGTTTATATGATAATTATGAGCTGAAAATTGATTTGACAAAGGAAAAAATAGATAAAGTAAATGATTCTTTGAACAAGACAGTGAATAAAATTTTAGATAAAGAGTACACAAAATATGATGAAGAAAAATGTGAAAAATGTGCTTATTACAATATTCTATGTAAACATAATTAAGTGATTCTACTAATTAAATAACAAGATAACTCAAACAGAGATTATGAAATAAAAAAATATCAATTATAGTAACTTACTAAACTTTTATGATATAAAATTCATACCATTATTCTATAATATAATTATTATCAATTCTTGTGGAAACCATACACAGAAAGTGAAAGAAAACCTTTACCAGCAGGAGATTAACTGTTATTTCAAATAAAGCATAAAACGTATGTACTCAGTTTGTTCTATAAACAAAACATTAAGGAGTATGTACAAAACACTATAATTCAAAAAATATCCTTTTGTACATACAATAAAATGTATTTACAAAAATATATTCTCGATGAAAAATTTATTGATCTATCTACATTAAGGTATAGACTGTTGATACATATTATTTATTCGCAACTGAAAAATGGGAAAACGCCCCCTCCAAAAAAGTTATATACAATAGATTTCCTGTTATACTTCTAAAGAAAAGAATAAAATATTTAAAACACATAAAATAAAGGAAACAATAAGGGTTCGTAAAACAACTAAGATAACGAATGAATTTTGACCTAATAAAGAGGATAACATGATAATCGTTAAAAATATATTAGATAAATACAGTACTATGGAAATAAATACAAAGGTAATTAAAGATGAATTACTAAACATTGAATTAGTACACAATATGTCCATAGATGATGTTAAAAAAATTGAATACAAAAAAGAGTCGGAAAGAAATATTAATACTTTCGTTGTTAAGGAGATTCTAATTACAATTTATGACAATCCCATGAGAGTTGTAAGAGAATTTGACACTTTTGATGATGGACATACATAATTATACGAAAATCAAATCAATAACAACTTAACAGAAGAATATGACAATAAAATCATGGAATTAATGTAAAAAACAGTAGATTGTGCATATTCATAATTATTTTTAAAAAAGTAGTTTTGGCCAACGCTCATAAGAAAATAAGATAAAAAAATGGGGTGGGGGTTAAATAGAGTAATGACTTTAATTATAAGTTTCTTTCTATGATGTTCTGTTAAGATACTTAGAAGTTATTTGGATATTTTGAGTACAGTGTTTAGTGTTGCTTTATTGTAGATGCTGTTTTCACCACTTATAATCATCAGTTCATAAATTCCGGGTCTGAGTGTTGTGATAAATGATACATCTATTACACCGTTTGTACTAGTGACGTTGTTTAGTATTGTTTTCTGATTTATTTTTATTGCAAGTTTGGTGTTGGTTACGAGTAGTTTTCCTGTTTCATCTCTAATCTTTGCTTTGATACGGGTTTTACCATTTTTTGTGGTAATTGTGGCTGTGTTTATTGTTACTGTATGTTTCTGTATAATGAGTGTGCCGTTTGTTTCTGCTCTTTGGTAGTTGTTTCCTCCGTATACTGCTGTTAATATGTACGTGTTTGCACGATATATATTAGGTATTGTATAGTTCAATATTGCTTCTCCATCTTTTACATTCACATATATTACTTCTCCGTTTTCATCTTTTAATGTCTTTCCGTTGAGTTTGAATACTACTTTGCCCTTGTTAATGTTGTCACCTGTTACATCACGTATTTTTGCTCTGAGTGTTATTGTTTGACCTGTTTTTGCCGTTATGGTTTGTTTATCCAAGGAAATTGTTGCTTTTCCTTTGCTAATCTTTAGTATATCTGTTGCTTTGGTTCTTGCTCCTGTGTAATTTGCTGTTCCACTGTATACTGCTTCGACATACGATGTGTCTTTTATCCAGACTTCCTGTACTTTGTAGTTTATTCTTGCTGTTCCGTTTTTTACTTGAGCATAAATAATATTGTTGTTTTCATCTTTAAGTGTTATTCCATTAACCTTGAACACTGCTTGACCACCTGTTACTTTATCTCCGTTTTCACATACTATGTTTGCTGTTATGTTGGTTATTGATCCTATGCTTGATTTTATTGGGTTGACTGTAATGGTGGTTTTAAATGGTTTTTTGTTAAGCAGTTTATCTATGATTTCGTTTAGTTCGTTTATTTTCTTTTCTTTTTCTTTTAGTTGTATTGTTAAGTTATTAATTTGATTATTTAAATCCGCAATTCTACTATTTGCATAATCTAACTCTCTTGTCAAATTACTAATCTGATTGTTTAAATCTCTTATTTTATTGTTTGCTTGGTTAAGTTGGTTTTTTAGTTCTGTTGTTGTGTTTTTTAGTTGTATGATTTTATTGTTGGCATCTTTGAGTTTTGTTGTTAGACTTTTTATTGTATTATTTAAAACTTTGTTTTGTTTTGTTAGGTTTTCTATTGTTTTGTTTTGTTCGTTTATTGTTTTGTTTTGTTTTTGGACTGTGTTGTTCAGTTGGTTTATTGTGTTGTTTAATATTTTGTTTTGTTTTGTTAGGTTTTCTATTGTTTTGTTTTGTTCGTTTATTGTTTTG
>CAZUHM010000040.1:13619-16454 GCA_964620575.1 uncultured Methanobacteriaceae archaeon
TTTTGTTTTTGGACTGTGTTGTTCAGTTGGTTTATTATGTTGTTTTGTTCATTAATAGTGTTATTCTGTACATCAATGACTTTATTTTGTTCTTTAATTATATTGGTTAAATTATCGATAGTTTTCTGATAATCAGGAACCACGAATATGTTTTTATTTTGTGTTGTTCCTATGAGTTCTCCTGTTGACTCAATTGTTGCCGTAACTGTTTTTTCTCCTACTGTTGCAGTTGTATCAGTTATCCTTATTTTTCCTTCAGATTCTGTCTTTTGTGTTATACATGTTCCATCGGGTAATGTGATTATTACATTCTGTTCAGGTATAACTGCTCCCGTTTCATCAGTTACAGTGATTTCCAGTTCAAGATTTGATTCTGTATGATTAAGTATTCCTATATCTATGCTTGCCTGAGGTATTATTGTTAGTGTCTGTGTTTTAGTGGATTTTGCATAATCATTGTTTCCATTGAAAACAATTTCCATATCATACTTTCCAGATTTCAGGAATGTTAATGTTGTATTAAATTGTCCATATTCGTTAGTGGTTAACAAGTATATATGATTATCAAGATTAAGGTATATATTTTCATGGATAAACGGATTTGAATTTTCATCTAGTAGTGTGCCGTTTATTGTGAATTCCTGTCCAACAACTGAAGATATGTCTTCTGCATATAATTGAGAAGCTTTCTTGACTTTAATATTTAATGTTGCACTTGAACTCACATAATATTCACTATCATCATCATATTTTGCATCGATTTTAAGTGGATTACTGTTTGTTGGTATGTATTCTATTGAAACAATTCCTGCATTATTTGTTCTCTGCTCGTATTTTTGATTATTTATAAATATGTTAACTTCCTGTTCAGGAATTACAAAGTTAAATTGATCGGATAATTTAACAGAAATATTAATTTTTTCATTTATTGCAGGGTTGCTGTTGTTTGTAGTTAATATTATATTTGTCTTTATTGATTTCTCATAAAATATATTGTTTCTAATTTCAGATGGAGATAACAAATATATTGCACAGCCATATTTTGAAGAACCATCATTAGTATTATTATTTCTTTTAGAAAAAAGTGGGGCATATATAACATTACCTGGACCATTTGCATTATTTGAGATAAATTCATTATTCAATATTTTCGTTTTGGAACTCATACCAAATACTGCTCCACCAGCACCGTTTGATGAAAGCTTTTCGGTAGCTGTATTGTTTTTTAATATAGACTTGTATAAATCTAAACTAGATCCAACAGCAAATATTGCTCCGCCATAACTAGCTTTGTTATCGTTAAATCGGCTATTGGTAATATTTAATGTATCATTACTAAATATTGCTCCACCATCATATCCCTCATTATTGTAAAATTCGGAATTATAAATATTGGCAGTTCCAAGATGATTATTTATTGCTCCACCACCGTCATTATCTACTCCTTTTGCTTTGTTGTTGTTAAATGTGGAGTTATCCACGGTTAATTTACCGTCATTATTATATATTGCTCCACCACTTTTCATACAATTGTTGTTGTTAAATCGGGTGTTATTAATATTTAAAGTATGAGGACCATACATTGCTCCACCTTTTTCAGAAGCTGTATTGTCGTTAAATTCGCAGTTGTTGATATTAATTGTACCTTCGTAGCGGGCATATATTGCTCCACCCTCTTTAGCCCTATTATTGTTAAATGTGACATTATTGAGGGCCATATTAGTATAACAAGTGTATATTGCACCACCCCTTACACCTTCACTAGAATTAATGATAGAATTTGTTATGCTAACAGAACCCTGATGAGTATAGATTGTTCCTCCCCATCCTGGATCGGATGCCTTATTGTTACTTATAATAGTGTTAGTAATTTTCAATGTACCTCCATTAAAAATTGCTCCTCCTTTTTTTCCATCATTATCTTTAATTATACAATTATTAATGATTGTTGTACTGTCTTCATTCATTATTGCTCCTCCACCCAGTTCAGAAATAGTTCCTTGAGTTTGTCTGTTTCCAGAAAGTAAACAGTTGTTTAAAATCACTATACAGTTGTTTTGATTGTCTATAGCTCCACCAAATGGTGCACTGTTGTCAGTTAATTTACAGTTGTTTAATGTGACATTAGCTTTATAAGTATCTATGACTCCACCATGAACCCCAGAATAACAATGGGTTAAAGTTAGATTGTTAATTATTACCGTGCTTTCATTTAAAAGCCATAGGAATTGATATTTGTTTTGTCCATTTATAATTTTATTATTTCCATTAATGATTAAATGTCTTATTGTAGAATTATTTAATACATTGGAATTTTTTAAGGTTATATCGGAATTAATGTTAATTGTTACATCTTCATAATCATTACTAAGAAGTGCATTGTGTAGCGATTCAGAATCGCTTATGTAATATGTATGTTGACCTGCAGTTTTAGTATTCCTTTTTTCATTTTTAACTATTTCATCTTTTATTCTCTTTTCTTGTATATCATCTGTTACTATATTAGTATCACTTACTACCTCTTTTGTACGGAGGGTATCAGTACTTCCAGTATCATAAGATATGCTGTTTGTTTCATGTAATGCTTTTTCTGTTACTTCACTTGTATCTGTTGTGTTGTCAATTTCATCGTTTGCACTGACAACTCCTACAAATAGTACTAGTATAGTAACAAAAATTAGTATTTGTTTTATATTTTTCATTTAAATCATTACTCGCATTTTATTATTTATGGGTATGTTTGATGAAATATTTATTATTTTCAATAATTCATTCACATGTTTTATCTAAAAACGAATACCCTAACCTCTACAGGTTAGGGATGGAAAGAAACTT
>CAZUHM010000041.1:0-16415 GCA_964620575.1 uncultured Methanobacteriaceae archaeon
TACAATTTACTAAAGCAATTACAGGAAGAAGGCTTTATTCTTGCCATAAATTCAAATAGAAAACCTGTTTCAATCAATTACTTTATTAATCTTTTTTTATCAGATATTGATTTTATTGATATACAGGGACATGTACCTAATCATCCTTCCAAGCCAGATGCATATGGAGTAAACACAATACTAAAAAAGGCTGGAGTAGAAAAAGAAGACTGTATATATATCGGTGACAGCATTACCGATATAAGAACTGCACGAAATGCTCAAATAGACTGCATATTGGTAAATTGGGGTTATGGAGTTGGAGATGTTTATGATAATGAATATCCGCTAGCTATCGTTAATAATGCTGAGGACATATTGAAACTAGTGAAAAAAGAGTAAATGGATTAACTAAATCCATACATTGCTATTTCAAATATTTCTGCCACATCTTTCAAGTGTTCGGTTATTTTAAGGTGTTGAGGACATTTTTCAATGCATGCTCCACATTCAATACAGTCAGATGCTATTCCAACACCTTCTCTTCTAGCATAAGTTCTATAGTATTGTCCCTGAGGAGAAAATCCTTCTGGTTTTGTATATACTTCAGTATTGTACAAGTCAAAGAGTTTTGGGATGTTAATGTGTTTTGGACAGTACTCTATACAGTAGTTGCATTTTGTACAGTCGATTGCTATTTGTTGTTTTAAAATTTTTGTGACTTCTTCAATGATTTCTTCCTCTTCTTCGTTAATTTTCTTAAAGTCATCCATGTATGATGTGTTATCCTTCATTTGTTCTAATGATGACATTCCGCTTAGTACTATTTTTACGTTATCCAGACTTGCACAGTATCTGATTGCCCATGAAGCTATGGATGCTTCATGATTGTAGTCTTTCATCAGCTGGTCTGCTTCTTCTGATAGGTTTACCAGTGTTCCTCCCTTTACCGGTTCCATGACTATTACTGGTTTTCCATGCTTTGTTGCTATTTCATAACATTCTTTTGCCTGTACATTATCATCTTCCCAGTCGTAATAATTTATCTGGAGTTGTACAAATTCTATTTCGGGGTATTGGGTTAGTATGTCATCCAACATTTCTGGATGGTCATGGAATGAGATTCCCATATGTTTTATTTTTCCTTCTGCCAGTTTTTGCTTTACGAAGCTAAATGAGTCTACATCTACAAATCCTTTTTCTGAGTATTTGCATATGTTGTGTAATAGGTAGTAGTCGAAGTATTCTACACCACATCTTTTTAACTGTTCCTTAAATATTGGTTCTAGTTCTTCTTCCCTTGTTATTGTATATACTGGTATTTTATCTGCAAGTTTAAATGATTCTCTTGGGTATCTTTCCACTAGTGCTTTTTTTATTGATTGCTCACTTTGACCTGAATGATAGTGATATCCTGTGTCAAAGTAGTTATAGCCTTTTTCCATGAATGTATCTACCATTTCTTTGAGTTCATCAAGATTTATATCAGTGGATTCTTCACTATTTTGTGGTAGTCTCATTAATCCAAATCCTAGTTTTTTAGCCATATTATTCCCTCTAAAATACTTCTTGCATAATTTATTAATTTATATATATGTTTTTACAGCTATTAAAATGTATACACAGTATTGATTAACAGTACATACATATTAACATAAGGTCACAATAGTATCCCCCTGTCAATTTTAATATTTGAACAGAATCAATTGAAGGGGTTTTTAAGTTTTTTAAGGAAAAATTCCTGTCATCCTAAAAAAAAAACATTTATAATAATGAGAAAGATATTGTTTAAAAAAACTTCTATAAAGTGATATTTACAATATGGTTTCTGTCAAAAGCTAGAAATACTTGTCTCTATTATAGTTTCTGTAAAAAGCATAAACCCATACTAATGAACATATTATTATACAGGCAATGTACATGTAACTATATTTATTTAATGGATTTCTAATAAGATAGTAAATAATTAAAATTAGAAACAATATAAAAGCTAATCCTGTTACAACCATCTGAATTTTTGATATCTTATCCAATTTACGTATAGGGTATGTTTTTTTCATTAGAAACACCCATTTATAATATTACTATAGAAATATTATGTTAAAACACATTATTAACATTAACAAAAATAAACTTCTGATAAAAAAATATAAGAAAAAGAGTTCAATTAAAAGGATTGAGTTCCACTTTTAGGTGAAAGTGTAACGTACATATTATCCAGAACATTTCCACCAGTATCATATATTGTAATATCACATGCATCAGGATAATATTTGTAACTGTCTGCAGCCGTTAGCGTTGCATAACCATTAGAACTAACTATAACAGTTATTATATTTCCATGGTTAAGATTGCTGCCATCACGACTATAAACTGTTCTCATCTTAATTTTAGATCCTGAATACTGACTTCCAACATATACTTTACACACACTTTTACTGGATAATGAGCTGCCAGTGGTTATACTGCCTGATTGAATTTTCATACCTGCAGTTGATGATGAATCACTAGCAGTTGATGATGAATCACTTGCAGTTGATGATGCTGATGAATTCTCTGTATTTTGTGTATTATCCGTAGAAGCAGTACTTGATGTACTAGTATTTGTAGAATTATTTACTGCAACATTCTGTCCCGAATTGTTAAGAGCCGATGAATTATTTAGAATACTTGCAGGATTACCATTAGGAATTAATACTGCATCAGCAAATCTTGGTATTACACTACTGGTTGATGCCGGCAATACTGAATCTGCAGTATCCATAGAATTTAATGCATTGCTTGCAGCATCAGCCACTGTTTGTGTTGCAATAGCATTTGCTGCCAGAGGCACTACTATCATAAGACAAGCTACTCCAATTATTACTCCAATTACAAGTTTAAGCATATAATTACTGTCATTTCCCAGATCATCCATTGAAATTACCTCTGTTTGGATTGAAATTCATATTATTATTGTTATTATTATTAAATATTTGGTTATTATTCTGATTTAATCTTATAAATACATCATAAGGTTTTGATATATAATAATACATTATTACTATAATCATTATTATGCAAATTATTAACAAGATTATTCCCACATATTGTAAGTATCTTACAGCAAGAAGTAAGCTAAACAAGTTTAATCTAATGAATAAGTCCGTCAATGCTAATGGATATATCACCAATTCCGTCATATAAAGAAGTATTCCTATCAACGATATGATTAATAAGATATGAGACCATACTGGACCAAAATTCTTCTTCTCAAGATGTGTTTGTAGATTAGAACTTGTTGAAGATTTAAATTTAAATCCTTTCATCTGATAGAAGTTGATCTTATTATTATATTCCTCCCTACTGTTAGTATTAATTATAATACTCATATTATCACGATTTTAAAAATTTATTAAAATATGTTAATATCTATATATTGTAAAATAATTAACATTAACTATCCCTTTATTTGAAGAAAATAATTTATAATTCTTAACTAACAAAAATATGCAATATGAAAGTAAAATATGCGACAATAATAGTAGAAAACATGGATAAAAATATATATTCTATACAGAAAACTAAACATTAAGATTGATGAAGAGTTTGATTTACCTTCAGGTAAAATCACATTACTGGAAGGTGATGGTGATACTGGAATAGAACTTATTGAAAATCCAACTTTTGATACAGGATTCTTATATAGATTAGATATAGAAAATATACATAAAACAATAGAAAAACTAAAAACTGAGAATGTATCAACAGCTATGAACATTACAAGGATAAGTATTGGATTAATGGCTAGAATCAAAGATCTGAATGGTGTTAACATAGTATTAATTGAACATGACATGGAATATTTTAAATAAGAAATATCAGCAAATATTGTAAATTATTATATAAAATTTTCGGTAATTGCCAAAATCTAAATAATAGATTTAAGATAAATATTATTATTACTTAAAAAAAGGATTATTATGTTAGATGATGTAGCCGGCAATATTATTTCGGAAAAAGACAGACGCTTATTGTCAGAGACAAAAAATGTTATTCTCATTCTTTTAACGGTTATTGATTTGATATTTATCTTATTATCAACATTATATTCATTTAACTTTAAAGTAGAAGATATTTTTGCTGACTATGATTTTCTAGTGTGTCTTCTTTTATTCTTAGATTTAGCATACGATTATTATACATCAGACAGAACCTTAAAACAGTTTTTAATTGATGACAAGAACTTCTTATCAATAATATCAATATTACCATTTGACTTGTTATTCAGATATTTCTCTATATTCCGGTTGTTCAGATTTATCAGAATAATTAAAATTGTTCGTGTATATAATGTAATAAAGGATTTAGATTCCCTCTTTTACTTTATCCAAAATCACTTGCTAAAATTGTTGTTAATTATACTTATGATATATGTACTGATATCATCGGTACTACTGATAAGATTAGATGATTCTTTCACAACCTTTGCAGATGCATTGTGGTTTATGATTGTTACAGTATCTACAGTTGGTTATGGTGATGTAATACCTCTTAGTCCTATCGGTAAATCATTATCGGCACTGACAATCGTTATCGGAATTATATTTGTAGCAGTTTTTACTGCATATTTATCAGCAATGTATAATGAAAGACCTGAGAAAGAAACCCGGAAAAAACTTAAAAAATATGTTGTAAAAATCACTCAAACAAATCAACAGTTAAGAGCTGAAATATCATTCCTAAATAATCAGATTACATCAATTCAACATGAAAATATTAAATTAAAAAAAGAATTATCGCGTTTAAACGACAATATTGAAAAGTTAAGTGAGAAACTTGATGAGGATAAAAAATAAGTTTCCTTAACCTCCATTACTTGTTTTAAAATTTTTTAGAAAAAGCATTAAATATTATTAGAATGGTTTTTCAGAGCTTTAAGTTAAAATTGATTGTAATAAAAGGGTATATGTGACAGATAAGATAACTACTCGTTATTCCTTCTGTAATTATACATACACCTTAATTACGGATATCTTCAGTAAACGTTAGTGAGATTTACCTACTGTATTATATCCATTCAATTTCATGATCGTTTTCAGGTCCAGGATGTTTTGCAAGTACTGCATCTGGTTTGAAAGTTGCTGCACCTTTTGCTCTGAATGGGAATCCTTGTTCTTCAGCAAATTTATTTAATCCATCAACAAGTTCTCCTTCTTCAAAGAATACTGCTTTACCTTTTGCCATGTATGCTTTTTTAGTTTCTGGATCACATACTGTTACTGCAATTAATACATTTTCCATCAAATTCTTTTTGGTTGTGTTCATTGCTACATCAGCAATAACCATTGTTCCATCGTCTTCTACCATTTTAAAGCCTATTGGTACAACATTTGGTCCATCACCAGTTGTTGCAACAAACCATGGTTGTTCTGTGAATATCTTTTTTATTTCATCTTCCATAATTATGACCTCCATATAATACTAGATAATTCCTTATATATGCTATTTGTTAAATTTTTATCAAAATTCTATGAGAAATAATTATTTCTAATAGGATTTATCAATAAACTAAATTAATACTATGGGAAGTTATTGAAAAAAATTATTACTGTAAATTTACTCTACGAGTGACATTTTATACCAAAACTTAAACTCTTTAAAAAACAATATAATAATAAGATTCCATTAATGGAGAAGTGATAGCATATGTATTTTATTATTGAAGAAAAATTAAATGAATGTACACGTGAAGAATTATTAGCGTCGGACAAACAGTATGTTGCACTTCTTACATCGCATGAATGGGAATATGAGAAAAATTCATTTAAGATGGGTATAGATTTTGAGCCTAAAACTACCGATATTCACGTAACAAAAGCAGAAGAAAACTATGATTCTATTACAGGAACATTTTTCATTCCAAACAGACATGATGTTCAAGCTGAAGAAAGAAAATTTGCTTTTGCTTTAGATGAAAAGGGAATAGTGTTTATTGATGATACAACTGCAGCCAAAAGACTTATTAACAAGATTAAAATAAGAAAAAAATGGAGACTTCCAAGTCTTGAAAGGTTCATATATGATTTTATTAATGAAATTATTAATAATGACTTTCGTATAATGGAACGATATGAACATGAATTAGACGATATGGAAGATGACATTATTAATGAAGATAACGAATTAACATCTAAACGGGTAAATGAAATAAGGGCTGACATTAGGGATTTAAAGACTCACTATGAACAGTTGTTAGATCTTGGTGAAGTATTTGAGGAAAATGAGAATAATTTCTTTAAGGAAGAAAACCTAAGGTATTTTAGATTATTCACTAACCGAGTTGAACGTTTACGTGATACTGCTAACAGTATTCGTGATTATACCATTCAGATTCGTGATGTATATAAAACTCATTTGGATATTAAGCAGAACCATATAATGACACTTTTAACAATGGTTACTACTGTGTTTACACCTTTGACACTTATTGTCGGATGGTATGGTATGAATTTTAAGTATATGCCGGAGTTAGATTTTTCATGGAGTTATCCAATTGTGTTTATTTCGTGTATAGTTATCAGTATTCTTGTATTGTTGTTTTTCAGAAGAAAAAAATGGTTATGATAAATACGACACTTAAATACCCTGTTATTTTTTTTGACAATTTTTAAATTTCTATTTGGTGAATGATACTTTAGTCTTAGGACTTGTATCATAATTTTTGTATATATAATATGAATGAATTTTATAACCAAAAGCTTTATATAACAATGTTAATCAATAGTATATTGTAGAAGAAAAAATAACAATGTTAATAAAAAAATATAATTAAAATCGTTGAAAGAAGAAGGAGGCAGATAAAAGCTTGAAATAATTAACATCCTATTAAGACATTGATTAAACACCACAAAAAACATGACGGAGATGAAAACAGATAAAAATAAAGATTAAACAAAAATACTCCTAAAATAAAAATAATTTAAACATAATATACCTTTTATTAATTACATATCCTAAAATCTAACCTCCAAAAAATAAAATAATGGTGTAACAATACTCCTACAACACCATTCTTTTTAACAATGAACTGATTTTAAAATATTTACGATAATAATTAGAAAAACCTGAAAAAAGAATATTTAATAATTAAAAAAGAACTCTATTGCAAACACACATTATTTAATAAATTATGAACAAATACAGTATACTCTGAATAACGGGTTAAAAACTATGTATAATATAAAGAAAATGTAATAGAAGCCAAAAAAAGCCTAATAAAATTATGAGAAAAAAATGAATACTTTTAAAAAGAATTATAAGTTCAAAGATTCCTTGAGAACACTTTTTAAAACTTTATCAAACAATTCCTTTTCATCGGGAGAAACATTTTTAAATATTTCATTTTCCCATTCTTCATTTATATCTATCATTTCTTTACAAATTTCAATTCCTGATTCTGTTAAAGATAGTTTATTACGTCTTCTATTAGTTATATCCGGTTTTCTAGTGACAAAACCCTTTTGTTCCAAGTTCTTAATTGTTCTGGCAACGACAGGTTCTGATATGTTAAGTAAATTCGATATTTCCTTTTGTGAAATTTCACCATCATCTCCATAAATATTTAACAATAATGGTAATTCTGATGAAGTAACTCCGGTTCCCTCTAATTTAGCGTTAAAAAAATTTGTATGTCCCTTTGTAATGAGTATGATTGCAGGAAATAATGATATTTCCTCTGAATTTTCAACTGTTTTTTCTATATCCATCATAATCACTTTAATCTTTTTAGATATTTCTATCTTTAAAGACATATTTAAAATTTTGGTAATTATATAATGATAATATAAAAATATTATAGAAATAACCTACTTTCTATTAAAACAATAAAAAAAATAGTACTTCCTATTGGAAAGAATATAATAATCTTGATTATAAAAAGATAAAAAGAAAATAGATTAATTTTCAGTATTTAAAACCCATTTACCATGTCCTGGACAAAGTAAATAATTTTCACATTTACTGATAAGTATTTTTCTACAGGTTGATGCTTTTTTTGAATCTGTATTTACAGAACCCATCAAATAAGGAGCTAAGAGATTAAAATCATACTGTTCAGGAGTAAATCCTTTTACATTAACAAATATATCTCCTGTAAAGACAATTTTCTTTTCCTTTTCAACAAGAATTATTTCACCTTTTAGATGTCCACCATTAGATTCATAGACATCAAATGAGAGATCATGAAAATTAAGCTCTCCTATCTGTTCAAATTCTTCATCATTTTCCTTATTTCCAAGAATTCTTAACTTATAAAGCTCTGGTGGAACATACTTGGAAATAATACCATCAAGTATTATGTATGGTTCATGTAAGGGATTTTCTTCTCTGAAATTCTTTTTACCCTCATGTTCTCGTTTGAAGTTTATGAAAGTATTTTCACTAACATAAATGTCTTCAAATATGTCAGTAATACCAGCATGATCCATGTCAGCATGTGTTAAAACTATTTGTTTTTTCATTTCATCAAAGTTTGGGAATAGTTCATGGAAAATACCAATCATCTCATCCCTATAACAAGCAAAACCCGAATCAACAAATAATAATTCATCATCTGATTCAATAATATAAGTATTCCCTCCACATTGAGGCTCAATAAGGTATATTACTGTATTATCCGTGACTTTTTTATGACTTATTCTTGGATTATAATTTTCATTTCTGTAGTCAACAGTAAAATCGGCGAATTTTCTGATATATTTGAATGTTTTAAAGTAGTTTTCATTCTTTTCTTCCAGTATTTGTAGGATTTTGTTGGAATTGTTGAGGAATGTATTTGTCTCTTTCTGAGTTAAGGATAATTTTTTCTTCATTTCCTGGGCAAAGTTATGATAAAATACTGTGTTATCTATTACATTATCTTCTGTATCATAGTTTATAGAGATAATCTTACAAAATGTACTTATTTCATCCAGTACAGACTGAATTAACTTGGAATTTGCTGCATAAAGTCCTATTTTACAGTACTGGTATGGCGTATCATTCTCCTGAGTATTGACATAGGATATGTTAACTTCATATTTTTCAAATACTTTAAGAATGTTTGTAACTATTCCCGGTATGTCTAAAATCTGTAATGTGATTAAAACATCAATTTCTTCACTACCCTGTTCTAATAGGTGATTTTTCTCTTTTAATTCATCAGATAAATCATCCATATCCTTTTCATCAGCATAAACTTCGACAAATACTGCATGCTGATCAACAACCTTGTTATAGCTAAGTCGTGTAATATTTGCATTATGTGAAGAAATTATGTTGGAAATTTCCAATAGTTGACCTGACCGATCTTCTAACCTTAAGATGAATGTTTTATACTTCATTTTTTTTCACATAGATAATTTTTGTTATTATACCAAATTAAATAAAATAAAGATAATTATAGTATGATTTTTAATAATTAAAAGGTTTATGTAAATGGATATAATGAGACTTTATTCAGTATCATCATACAGTATTTTCTCTTCTAGTTTTCCATCATATGTATTAAGTGTAATCTTAACGTTCTTGTTGTCATCAGATATTTCTATGACGTTGAAAGAAGGATGGCTTTTTCCACGAAGTTTCATTGATGAAACAGTTCCTGTGGTAGCTATAAGTGTGTTGTTCATCTTCCACACATGAGGTACGTGTTTGTGGCCTGATAAGACTAAATTAACATCCTTATTGATTAATGTGTAAAGAATATCACCTGCGTCACTTAAAACATTTCTTTCCCTACCTGTATTTGGTATTGAGATAATATGATGATGGAATGTAATAACCGTATAATATCCCTTTTCCTTAGCATCATCTATTTGTTCTTCCATGTATTTTTTCTGAAGTCTGCCAATTTTTCCATGATCTAAATCAGGTTCACTACTATTTAATCCAATAATTTTGATTTGGGATTCGTTTAGTTCTAGAACATTGTGACTATGCCCTATTACTTCTTCAAATATTTCATCTCCTAAATTACGAGCGTCATGGTTTCCTGGAACTATCAATGTTGGTGGTATAATTAAACTAACGAATTCTTTTGCCTTGACAAACTCATTATAATAACCGTGATCTGTTAAATCTCCTGAGATAATGACGGCATCAGGATTTAATTCATTTATATAATTTATAGTGTTTAAAAGTATATCTTCTCTAAACTCGGCAAAACCTACATGTAAATCAGATATATGTACGAGAACTGTCATAAAATACTCCCTAAAAAAATATTAAGATTAACTGTTTTCAGTATAATCTAATAATGACTATGAAAAAGTCAATAAATCAATAATACTTTATATTTTTTTAATTCAACTTATATTTTACTTAATGAAAAATTGTAATTAAAAAATAGAAGTGTGAATGCTTTAATTGTTGCATATAATACTAGTGAATATGAATTTTTCATTCTTCCATTAGTGTTATTAATGTTTTTAGATTGTATTTCAGGTTGTTTGTTTCTGTTTTTCCTATTTGTTTTTCTATGTTTTCTTCTATTTCTTGGTTTATTTTTACCGCTTTTTGTTGTATTTTTCTTCCCTTTGCTGTTATTTTTATTATTTTTTTTCTGTTGTCCTGTGGATCTATTTGTTTTGTTAGGAATTCTTTTTTTTCCAGTATTTTAACTGATTTTGTAATACTACTTTTTCCTATTCCTGTTTTCTGGGATAGGTAATCTATTGATACTTCATCTTTATGTGCCAGTGTTAAGAGTAATCTTGTTTGGCTTAGACTTATATTCATTTCCTTGAGTATGTTGTTTAAGTGGTTCGTGTATGTTGAAAATGCTGTTGAGAGGAGTAGTCCCAGTTTTATCTCGTTTATGTTTTCTTTTGTGCTTGTTTGGATTTTATGATATATGTCATTCATTTTTAATCTTTCCTTTTTATGTTAATATTTATATACTAAGACAAATAAATAGTTTCCTATGAAATAGTTTCATATGAAATAAATTATTTTATTAACAAAAGAAGTATCCAAAAATGAAAACAATAATAATATACGTGTCTTCACATCATAAAAACACCAAAAAAATAGTGAACTCTATGGCAGAAGACAATAAGATAGAAACATGTGAAATAAGCAAAGCAAAAAATATAGATTTAAATAAATATGACTGTATAGGATTTGCATCAGGAATATACTACCATAACTTTCATGAATCCATTACAAAACTAGTGGAAGAAACAACATTCAAGAAAAGTCAGAAAATATTCACAGTATACACCTGTGGAATAAACTACATAAACTATGCAAGAAACCTTGAAAAGATTATCAAAAGTAAGGAATGCACTTACATAGGGTGTTTCAGTTGTAGAGGTTATGATACATTCAGTTTCTTTGAAAAAATAGGTGGAATAGCAAAGAATCATCCCAACGATAAAGACATTAAAAATGCACAAAAATTCATAAATGAAAACAATATTACAGGAGAATAAGAATATGATGGATTTAAAAAAAATAAAAGAAAAAATGAACCAAATGCCAAAAATAGGAGAAGAAGGACACTGGTCCAACATGAACTTCAGCAAAAACATACTACAGGATGCACTGATAAAACACGCGCTGGGACTAACATACTATCAGATGAGTGACATAGGAGAAGTATTCGAAGTAGTATCACAAATAAATGATAAAAACACCGAATGGACAGAAGCATGGGCACAAAGAGCAGATAAACTAAAAGAAAAAGCAATCCGATACGAAGAGGATAATAAAATAATATCAGCATACAACGCATACCTTAGAAGTGCAACATACTACAGGATTGCAGCAATGGACATCAGCAACCCTGAAGACCCACATATGAAAGAATATTCGAATGAAAGTTTTTACAGTTATGAGAAATATCTGGAACTATCGGATTATCCTGGTGAATACATAGAAATACCATATGAGAACACATATCTGCCTGCACACTTTTACAAATCGCCAACTGCAACAGATAAAGCACCATTGTTTATAATAACACCTGGAAGAGACACATGGGCAGAAGACACCAGATGGATTTATGATGCAGCACTAAAAAGAGGAATACACTGCCTGGTATATGATGGACCGGGACAGGGATTCGCACTAAGACTAAACAACATAACATTCAGACCTGACATAGAAAATGTTATAACACCAATGATAGACCACATACTGGAAAAATACGATTGTATAGATGAAGAAAAAATATTAGCTATGGGAATGAGTTTTGGAGGTTTCCTAATAACAAGAGCTGCAATATATGATAAAAGAATAAAATTATGCATTAACGATCCGGGAAATGTTAGTTGGGGAAGTGGAATAATACCAAGATTGGAACTGATTATGAAACTGCCTGAAAATATGAGACCACCTCAATTGGACTTCATGTTAAAGGATTATATGTGGAAACATGGAGTTAGTGAAGAAAATCTGATAGAAGAACTGAGAAAGTATGATAACAGTAATATTTTAGAGAAACTAAGATGTAAAGTACTTGTTCTTGATGGTACATCAGAAATTAACAAAGGTGAAGCCAAAAAATATTATAACCTGCTAAAATGTCCAAAAGATTACATTTTATTTGATGAGGAAAGTGGGTCACAACTTCACACCCAAATGGGTGGATATGCTAATGCATCAGAAATAATACTTAACTGGATTGAAGAAAACATATAAGTTCTTCTTTTTTTCTATTTTCTATTTTTTAATCTTTAAATTGATTTTTTTATTTTTTCCTGTTAACCTTTTATGTCACATATTTTTTACATACATTTATATACTATGTAAAATAATCTTTACATATGTAAAAAATATTTTACTTTTGTAAAATATATATTACATTTTGATATCAAAAAATATTGTGCACAATTACATAAAAAATCAAAAAAATAACTAAAAGAGGTTATTTAAATGACAGAATATGTGATTGAAACATTAAACCTAACAAAACAATACAATGACAAAAAAGTCGTCGATAACATCAGTATGAAAGTAGAAAAAGGAAAAATATACGGACTACTAGGAAAAAATGGTGCCGGAAAAACAACAACCATGTGCATGCTACTTAACATTGCAACAAAAACAAGCGGTGAAATATTATTATTTGGAAAAAAAGCAAACAACGAAACATACAAAAACATCGGATCCATAATAGAAACACCAGGATTCTATGAAAACCTGACAGCAGAAGAAAATCTGAAAATAATATCAAAAATCAGAGGAAACTACTCAAAAGAAAAAATACAGGAAATACTAGAACTAGTCTCACTACATAACGAAAAAAACAAGAAATACAGTGAATACTCACTTGGAATGAAACAAAAACTAGGAATAGCTTCAGCAATACTGCATAAACCAGAATTACTAATACTGGATGAGCCGATTAACGGATTAGATCCAATAGGAATAAAAAAAATCAGGTATCTGCTAAAAAAATTATCAAAAGAAAATAATACAACAATACTAATATCAAGCCACATACTAAGTGAAATAGAAAACTTGGCAGACATAATAGGAATAGTAGACAATGGAAAACTAATAACTGAACTAAGCAAGGAAGAATTACACAGCAAATTAAACAAGAGAGTTGATTTTGAAGTATCAGACATAACCCATGCCGAACAAATACTTGAAAACATAGGACTACACAAAAATAATGATTACAACATAATTAAAGAAACAAATACTATCAGATTATACACTAACCTAAATTTAAGAGATAAACTCAATGAATTATTTGTTAAAAAAGGTTTACGAGTACAGAAAATAAATATATGTGAAGAAAATCTTGAAGACTTCTTTACAAGAATAATCAATCCTGAAATGGAATTAATAGCATAGGTGATACGATGTTTAATTATCTGGAAATAGAATTTATAAAACTCAAAAGATCAAAAATATTCTTACTAACAATACTTGGAGCCATATTTCCATCATTTTTAATGTTCTTATCAGAAAGATTTGGTGAATTTGCTGAAACTGTATCCTTTCAAACATTCCTTAATGTAACAAATATGTATATGAGCGTAATATTCGTCATATTACTGTTTACGATAATCATATCTTACCTATTCGGAAGAGAATATAACGAACACACACTAAAAACCATAATAACAGCCCCCACATCAAGAACAACATTTATACTAAGCAAATATCTGATGTTTCTAGTATGGATACTTATCATAACACTAGTATCCAGTATTTCAGCAATATTATTCGGATATATTGCAGGTGCAACAGGATTAACCGTGAATGTAATAATCAACAACTTTAAGGAATTATTATACTGTAATTTGCTATTATTCCTAACATTTTCACCATTAGTATTCATATCCCTGATAATAACTAACATGATACCTGCAATGATAGGAGGAGCAGTCCTGACATTTACCAACATGATTGCCACATCCAGCAAATATGGAGTCTACTTCCCATGGTCATGTCCATACCTATTAGCAAGTGGAGAAATAGCCCAATACACAGGTAACTATTCCATATCATATATTATAATCATTGCAACGTTCATAATAGGATTAATAGCATCCCACATATATTTTACCAGGAAAGATATTCCATTATAACATGATTTAAATAGAATCGTATTAAATATTGCAAAAGATAAAGTATAATATAATTGACATTAAGGTTAATTCTATGAAAACTAAAATTAAATATCTAAGACAAGAGCTGGGGATTACACAAAAAGACTTTGCCCAAAAAGTTGGAGTTTCAAGACAAACTATTAATGCTTTAGAAAACGGAAAATACAATCCTTCCTTGTTAGTTGCACATAAAATTACTAAAATATTGAACATGGAGCATATTGAAGAAGTCTTTTTATTTGAAGATGAGGAGAATGAAGAAAAATGATTTTTGACATACTTAAGGATGGTTTAGACTATGTGGGAACTAATAGAAATCAGATTATACTGTATTATCTGGGAATACTGTTATTTCCATTAGTTTTAATCGAAGCATATTCATATCATATAATAGAAAATTGTTTAAAAGGAATGATAAACAATAAAGATGAATTACCAGATTTTACAGTTAATTCTAAATCATTCATTAAAGGATTGAAACTGTTAGTACTTAAAATAATTTATTTTCTTCCGGAAATAATTATTTTCATATTCCTGATTAATTTTAAGAGTCTGGATTTCTACATTACAACGTTATTAATAATCATTTTAACAGTATTTAGTTACTATCTCTCACAAATAGCCAGCATTTGTATGGTAGAATCAGATTCATTCAGGGAAGGATTTAACCTTTCAAAGATTACTGATACACTAAAATCAGTAGGATTAACATACATCGAATTAATCATAGCAACATTTGTGATCATTCTGGGAATAATAGGTGTTACAATAGTTGTTGCAGGATTTTTAATTTTCCTAAGCAACATATCAACCGTATTATTCACTATATTGTCATTATTGATTATTATAGCATACATTGCTTTATTAATAGTTATAATACCAATATATGTCCTATTTAAATACAGGACAATAGTATCTATCTATAACCTAAAATAAAACTCTGAAATATAAACTAAGTTTTATATCCTCCCTCTTTTCTTTTTATCCTGTTTTTAAAGATTAATGTGTAAATCAGCTTATAACAATTAAAAAAAGAGGAACAGTTAAAAATTGTTAAATTTAATTATCCTGTAAATCAAATGTTTTATTACCTACATTATCCACATCCCTAACCAGTAAAATATCCTTTGAATGATTACCACCCAATGAACGATTTTCAACTATAATACAATTAATGTATTCCTCAATATAAGCATCAGTAATGTACACAGTGTTAATTTTACTGGCATCATATTTATTCATGATAATATAACCCGCATCTGATAGGAACACTTCTTTCTGACTTAAAGAGCTCATCCAGAGAAGAGTATTATTATCATAACCATCATAATAAGATTTATTTCTGATATCGAAAATAAGATCATCCAAATCTAATGGACCTTCTGAAGAAACTGTTAATCCTGTCTTAACTTCTGGACTGATACCAAGAATTTTAAGGTCATTTTCATTAATATGACCATCATTATCCATCAGATATCCTATAAAAACTCCACCGAATATGATAAAAGCCATTAAAATAATTATTGAAAGAATCATTTTATTATTCATATCAATCACCAGATTTTCTACTATATTCTATGACAAAACAAGTATAATAATTTTTAACAATACCTGAAAAAACCGGTTACAGAAATAGTATTATCAAAACATGTCAAGAAATAAACATCTTTCAGAAATATGAGATGAAAACACTCATTTACCCTAAATTAAACATTCAATCTTTTATAAAGAAAATATAATAATAGGTATATATATAAATATTTTCAACAGACAATAAAAAATGGAGACGAAAGTTTAAACTACCACATCCTGTAGAGGATGTGGATTTGTAGAAGGTTTATCTACGAA
>CAZUHM010000042.1:0-16321 GCA_964620575.1 uncultured Methanobacteriaceae archaeon
GGGTACAAAGACACATGCCCGTACTAGAAAGCATTAAAAAAGAATTTGAAGAAACCAAACCATTCGAAGGAGTAACAATAGGTTCCTGCTTACATCTTGAACCAAAAACCATCAACCTGGGACTAACACTACAAGCCGGCGGAGCAGAAGTAGTAATGACAGGATGTAACCCACTATCCACACAAGATGATGCAACAGCAGCAGGAGCAAAACTAGGACTCAACATGTACGGATGGACAGGACAAACCAACGAAGAATACTATGAACACCTAAACAAAGTACTCGACTACGAACCAGACATAGTAATAGATGACGGTGCAGACCTAATATTCTTAATACACAAAGAAAGACCAGAACTACTGGAAAAACTAAGAGGAGGATGTGAAGAAACCACCACAGGAATTCACAGACTCAAAGCAATGCACCAAGACAAAGCACTAAAAATACCAGTAATGGCAGTAAACGACTCATACATGAAATACCTCTTCGACAACAGATACGGAACAGGACAATCCACATTCGACTCCATCATGGGAACAACCAACAGCGTAATCGCAGGACAAACAGTAGTAGTATGCGGATACGGATGGTGCGGAAGAGGAATAGCAATGAGAGGAAAAGGACTCGGAGCAAACGTAATAGTAACAGAAGTCGACCCAATCAGAGCACTCGAAGCAAGAATGGACGGATACAGAGTACTACCAGTACAAAAAGCACTGGAAGAAGCAGACCTAGTAATCACAGCAACAGGAAACCGTGACATCATATCCGGAGAAGACTTCGACCACGTAAAAGACGGATGCATGCTATCAAACGCAGGACACTTCAACGTAGAAATAAACGAAAACGATCTTCTTGCAAGAACGGAAAAACAGGAAACAATAAAACCAGACATCGACTGCTACACACTAAAAGACGGCAGAAACGTATACCTACTTGCAGGCGGAAGACTGGTTAACCTAGCAGGAGAACACGGCCAGGGACACCCTGCAGAAATCATGGACCTAAGCTTCGCAATGCAAGCACTAAGCGCAAAAAGAATACTAAACGAAGACATGGAACCAGGAGTATACAAAACAAGAGACGAAGTAGACATCGAAGTTGCAAAACTCAAACTACAAACAATGGGAATAGAAATAGACCAACTATCCGATGAACAAAAAGACTACATGAACAGCTGGGATGTTGGTACATAAGTAAAGTTTTAATTTAAAAATAGACTTGGCTAGTTTAGAACCACTGGTTTAAACTAGTCTGTGCTGTTTCTTTTTTTAATTTATCTATTGACATAAGAGTTCTTTCTTCGCCAAAATCATGTTCTTCACATAGGAAGTCCAGTAATTTATCTTTTTTTGGAGTTTTAAATTTTATATCGTAGTCTGTTACGACATCAGGATTCAGGAATATTTCACGTATTTCATCCGGGTCTACTTCCATTGTTTCATCTAATTTTTCAAGGGCTGCCTCAAGTGTTCCATATTTTTGTATGAGTTTTATTCCTTTTTTTGGTCCTATTCCATATATTCCATCGTTGAAATCTGTTCCAACCAGCATTGCTACATCAACCATTTGTTCTCTTGTTAGTTGAAGGTCATCCAAGGTTTGCTGGAGTGTTATGATTTCCATGTTTTTTGATGATGCAGACAGTTTAAAGTTTCTAAGCATTCTTGTTGCACCAAACTGTAGACAGTCATAGTCTTGTGATACTACTGCCCATGCATCTTCCTGTGCTACCATGTATGATGCCTGTGCTTCTCCTTCTGTTTTTGCCTGTACATATGGCAGTCCCATCAGTTCAAGCAATTTCTTTGATGATTCTATGATTTCCTTGTTCAGATGTACTGTTCTTGAAGCATATTTTCTTGCTGTTTCCAGGTCTCCTGCTTCTTTTGCTTCTAGGTATTTCTTTTCTGATTCTTTTTTGATTTCTATTCTTTCCTGTTGTGTTTTACTTTTAAGTTCCGGTGCTTTTCCATCGAATACGTAGATTGGCTTTACCTGTTTTGAGATTAGTGTTGCTGTCTGGAAGAAGATTCCGTTAAGGTGTGATGTTATGTTTCCATTTGAATCTTTTAGGGGTGTTCCATCCTCCTGTCTCATTGTTGATAAGAATTTGTATATTAAATTTGATGCGTCTACTGTTAAGATTTTTCCCTTGAGCTGTTCCATATCTATTGGATGTGCTGTTGTTATATCCTTAAATTTTACTCCCATGGTCATGCCTCCAATTATTTGTATAGTATGTCCTTTGCTTTGTTATTTTCAAATCTTGATTTTAATCCGTCAAGGTATGAGTTTGTATAGAATTTTATTCTTCTTGTTTTATGGTCATCAAATACTATTATCCCAATCATTGTCATCAGGTAATTCTTCATTATTGTTAAATATAATGATAGTTTGTTTGTCGAGTATTTTCTTCCTATCCATATCAGGTTTCTTTGCATGTAATAGTTTATCCATAACTTATCGTATGGTCGTCGGTTTACTGTTATTCCCAGTACTGTTTTTTCGAATGTTCCTTTGACACTTCCTTCTGCATGTTTGATTATGCTATCGTTTATCAGTTTGATTTTTCCTTGGCTTCTTAGTCTTATGCAGTATTCCAGATCATCAGCGTGTATGAAGAATTCCTTTTTTGGAAAACCTATCTTTGAGATGGCTTCTCTTTTTACCAGCAGCCCCACGAATGAGGCCATGTCTATATCGGTCACTTTTCTTTGTGTGTCTTCTGGTGTGATGTGTTCCTGTATTGGCAGTCCATGTGAGAAGTTAAAGTATCCCCTATGATGGTATAGTATGTTGTCATCCAGGTCTACTTTAAGGCTTGCCAGTGCTACCGTGTCTTCTGTGTCATAGTATGGTGTAAGTTTTTCCAGGCAGTTTTCTGTTGGAAATGCGTCATCATCCATTATCCATACCCAGTCATAGTTGTCTTCATATGCTGTTTTGACTCCTTCATAGAATCCTCCGGCTCCTCCCACATTTTCGGGCAGTCTTATGTATTTTATTGTTGTGTCGTTTATTGTGGTTGTCTGTGTTGTTTTTTTGTTGTTTTTGTCTGTTATGTGTGTTATATAATTTTCCTGGAGTAATAGTTCTTCTGTGTTGTCCGTTGAGTTGTTGTCTATGATGATTATTGCCTGTAGTGGTGTTGTCTGTTTAAGCAGTGATTTTAAGCATTTTATCAGTAGTTCTTTCCTGTTATATGTTACTACTACTGCACATACTGTGTTTTTCATAAGTATTCCTTGTTTAGTTTTTGATGCCAGTTCCATGCTGATTCCACGATTTTATCTATTTTAACGTATTGTGGATTCCAGTTTAATGTGTCTTTTGCTTTTTCACTGCTTCCAATTAGTATTGCCGGATCTCCTTCTCTTCTTTCTGTTTCCACTACTTCAAATTCTCTTTCTGTTACTTTTTTAACTGATTCTATTACTTCCCGTACTGAGAATCCCTGTCCGTTTCCCAGATTGAATTCGTTGCTGTCGTTTCCTTTTTCCAGGTATTGTAGGGATAAGAGGTGTGCATCTGCCAGGTCTGTTACGTGTATGTAATCTCTTATGCATGTTCCGTCTGGAGTATCATAGTCTGAACCGAATATTTTTATGTTGTCTCTTTTTCCTATTGCGGCGTCGAGTATCAATGGTATCAGGTGTGATTCTGGGTCGTGTGCTTCCCCTATTTCTCCGGATTTATCTGCTCCTGATGCATTGAAGTATCTTAGTATTACTGATTTTAGTCCATATGCTGTATCGTAGTCCTTTAGGATTCTTTCTACCATTAGTTTTGTCCATCCGTATGGGTTTATCGGGTTTTGTGGGTGGTCTTCTACCAGTGGTATTTTCTGTGGTATTCCATATGTTGCACATGTTGATGAGAATATGAATTTTTTCACGTTGTGCTTTAACATTACTTTCAGCAGGTTCATTGTGTTTACTACGTTGTTTGTGTAGTATTTTTCAGGGTTCTGTACTGATTCTCCCACTTCTATGAATGATGAGAAGTGCATTACTGCTGTTATATCATATTTTTGAAATACTTGGTCCAGTTCGTCTATGTCTTTAAGGTCACATTTGCAGAATGTTCCCCATTTGATTGCTTCTTCATGTCCGTAACTTAGGTTGTCCAGGACTATTGTTTCATATCCTGCTTCTGTCAGTGCTTTATTTGTATGTGATCCTATGTATCCTGCACCACCTACTATCAATATCATCTTCGTTATCCTCCTTTTGGAAAAAAGTGTTATATTATATTATGTATGTTTATTGTAAAAAAATTTTTCATAAAAATAATGTTTTAAAATAGTTTGTTTTTTTGGGAGTGATTTTAAAGGGAATGGATTATATTGTGTAGTATTCTCCATCCACTTTTTCTACTCTTTTTAATAATTGCTTATTTTCCAATGACACTATGATGTTGTATGTTCTTTTTGGTGATAGTTCCAATTCACCGTACATTAATGCTCCTTCAAGTATATATCTTGGTGCATATTCGTCATATTTTGATATTACTTCGCTAATTATTGCATATGCGTCTTCTTCTGTTTTGTTAAGCATGTATTCCTTTAATTCAGATTTATCTCCTACTACCTCTATTTCTGCGTTTAGATCCACATATGTAACTTCTTTTGTTGTCTGGTCAAATTGGAGTATATTTTTTTCTTGCAGTGAGGTCAGCAAGTCCACCATTTTTGTTTCTGAAAAATCCAATACTTCTCTTATTATGTCATATGACACTTTTTCTGGGTATTTGTCTATGTTGTTTTTTATAAACAGTATTATTTTATTTTCATCGTTGGTTACAATTTGCAATTATTACACCCTGTTTTTTCCTTATTTTTATATTACTTTTTTTAATAAAAATAATTTTTCAAGCAAATATCATAATATTTTTATAAAAAGTAATACATAGATATTCTCGTCAAAATATTAAATATACTTCAAAATAAACTCTAAAAAGGGAATTAAGCCTCAAAAATATAGAAAAAACAACAATTATATATTATCATAAAAAAATACTATTATTAACTAAATTATTTAATAAAAATACGAGGTTTAACAAAATCATGTTAGACGCATTATATCAAAAATCAATAGAAAAAAAAGAAGAGATAAATTCATTCTTCCAGGACATAACACAGGACATCAACGTTGAAAAAGTCAAGGATGAATACGAAAAATGTGAATTTAATAAAACAAAGCAGGATAAAAGCTTTGCAGCTATAGACGGAAGCTTCAATAAAACAAAATTCATGGCAGGATATGTATATGCCATAACCAGTCAAACAATAATATCAAAACCAAACAATGACGTGCAAAAAGAATCACAGGCAGTTGACATAAGCACGATATCAACCATACACAACAACAAAATAGACAGGATACTGTCACTGCAAATGAACATATTTGAACTAAAAAGTACAATAGACACGTTAAAAAAACACCCTGACATCAACTACATGCTAATGGACGGACCAATAAGCGGTACATTGACAAACTACAGACAACCTGAAATACCGAAAGAAATGAACAAGATACTGACCTCAATAAGCCACGAATACTTCACACCAGAACTGGAAAAAGATGACATGACATTGGATATCATCACGGAAAGAAAAAGAAAACTGTTCGAAACAATATGCAAAGACTATATCAGGGGAAATAACTTGGATATCAACTATGATGACGTTGAAATGGATGTGATTATGTGTCTTGAGGGATATGAACAGTTATTCTGCATAAGTTACCTGTTAAAACATTTCAAGGAAAAAATTATTTGCATATCAAAGACAAGTTCAACAAAATCACTATTCAATGAAAACATACCGGACATTGCAGTGCTGGAATACACGTGCGATAAAGCAGGTTACACACATCTTAGAGGATATGATTCAATGAGACCATTCAGACTGGTAGGATCAGTAGCCAGGCAAGTAGACTTTCCAGTTAAGAACCTAGAATTGTCCAACACACCTTACTATACGTGTTTTGCAAAACTGGAAGACAAAAGCCAGGTGCTGAAAATTGAAATTCCAAGAAAGATAGAGGAAAAGGAACTTGAGAGCATATTAAATAATTTAGAAAGCATTAGTGTACATGGATATCCACATATTCTTAAAAAAGCACATGACGAAGTAAAAATTGGAAACGAATTCATAAAAAGAATAACAAGAGATGTTAATCTAGTTAATAGAGAAGACAGATCAGTATTAAATTAAGTAAGAGATGATATAATGAAAGATACAATAGGAAGATGCTACGGTGAAACATCACCCGGAAAGATTTCATTCATTTCCAAAAAAACACCAGCAGTAAACGAATACGTATACTTTGAATATAACGGCAGAACAATAATGGGAATAATAGACACATTACTCAGGGGAAGCTTCACATTAAGTGATGACTTACTTGATGAAGATTCAATAGGAAAGATAGTGGACATTGAAGGAATCAGTGACCAGTACATAAGAGGAGACGTGACAGTTCTGGGAGATCTTGAAACATTGGAAATACCAAGAACACCGGCACCGATAGGAACACCGATACACAGGGCAACAATTGGACAGCTGAACAAATTATTCAGAAACGATGAAGGAATAAAAATCGGTACTGTGTTATCCCAGCCTGAAGTGGAAGTTAAGCTAGATGTTAACAAGATGGTATCAAGACATCTTGGAATACTGGCAATGACCGGTGCAGGTAAATCAAATGCAACAAGCGTAATAATAGATGAACTTTTAGACCTTGGTGGAACCATACTGATTTTTGATATGCATTCTGAATATGGTAAAACGGAATTTTCAAACGGAAGAAAGAAATCCATATCACCAAAAATCAATCCAAGAAATTTGAGCATCCCCGAATTCAAGAAACTGTGCAGTATAGGTGATGGAGCAACAAATCAGGAAAAATATCTTAGAGATGCATATGACATTGCAACGGACAAAGATAAGAATGGTGAGTGCAAGAACTTCGTGGAGGATATGATTAACTACTGTGAAGACAAGTCATATCAACTGGAAAATGCCGACAGCAAAGTAAGAGCACATATTGATGCAGTAAATCAGGTAGCATTCAAACTAGAGGATATGATGCGAAAATATGGTTCAATTTTTGACACAACAGATGTTGCAGATATTGTTAATACTATAGAAATTGGAAAAGTCAACATCATCCCATTAAGTTCACTGGGAGAAATTGCTACGGACATTCTGGTTAAACACGTTCTGACAGAAATTCTTAACAGAAGAAAGAATGCCATGACCACCGGAAAAGGAAAGACTTTGGAATTTCCTGTTTTCAGCATACTGGAAGAAGCTCATATTCTAGCTTCACAGAAAAGACCTACACGTTCCAGGGAAATAATTGGTAGAATTGCAAGGGAAGGACGTAAATTTGGTGTAGGATTATGTTTAGTAAGTCAAAGTCCAAAATCCCTAGACAGTGAAGCATTATCACAGGTAAACAATTTAATCATCCTGAGATTAGTAGAACCTAGTGATCAGGCTCATGTCCAGAAAAGCAGTGAAAGTTTAAGTGAGGACTTGTTAAAGAAATTACCTTCATTGAATGTTGGAGAAGCAATCATTCTTGGACAGATGACTAAAGTTCCTACCATGGTAAAGATTGATGAATTCAAGGGCAGAAGCATAGGAAACGATCTTGACATATTACACTTATGGCAAACTGCCAAAAGGGATAATGAAGAGGATAAGAAAAGAAAACGAAAAGAAATAGAAGGATTGTATTAAGATGACCATAAAAATTGCACATGTAGCAGATACTCATCTAGGTTACAGACAATACGGACTCATGGAAAGGGAACAGGATTTCTATGAATCCTTTGAAAATGTTGTAGATAGCATAATTGACCATGACGTCGATTATGTTATTCACTCAGGTGATCTTTTTGAACAGCCAAAACCGCCAATCAATGCATTATTATGTGCTCAAAAAGGGTTTTTAAAACTGTTGGAAAATGACATTGAGGTACTTGTTATTGCAGGTAACCATGATATTATTCAGAGAAGAAATACTTCGATACCACAGGAACTATATGAAAATGATAAATTTCACATATTAACGCTTAAAGAACCTACATTTCGTGTTAATAATGAATTGGTTATATCAGGAGTACCTTTTGTACAAAAATCTTATGAGGATGTTGTTAAGGACATTCTTAATGAAATTTTAGATGATGTGAAAGGATATAAGCATAAGATATTGATGTTACATGGTGGAGTAAGTAAATATTTTGATTTTAATCCCGAGTTTGAATTGGATACTATACCCCACGGATTTGACTATTATGCTATGGGACATATACATAAACGTGTCATAGATTATGGTTTTAAGGGGGGTATCTTATCATACCCTGGTTCCACTGAGATAAAAGACAAGGGAGAAATCCTAGAGTATGAAAATAATAAGAAAGGTTATAATTTATTAAGCATTGAAGATGAGATCAATGTCGAATATGTCAATATTGAATTAGAACGAAAATTTATTGTTCAATCAATAAGGTATCCTGAGTTGGATGATGGGTTAGATAAACTTGAATCGAAAATCAGCAATGAGATTTTAACCAAAACTGAAAAGAAACCCGTATTGCTATTGACTGTTAAAGAAGGTGACTTTGACAGGTCTGACGTTGCAAAAAGAGTATATGATAAACTGGGAAAAGTAACTTTAACAGTCAGATTAAAATATGAACCTACAATAAATAATGATGAACCAGAGGATGAAGGTAAAAATAAATTAAATGCTGAAGAATTAATTAAAGAAAAGGTTACTAAAGCTTTTGGTGAGGACATTGGACAGATGAGTGTGGACTTATACAAAGCATTATCCAAGAAAGACCTTCTTGAAGCTCAAGAAATTACTGAAACTTACTATAATAAACGTTATAATAAAGAAGGAGAAGACCATGATAATCAATAGCATTACCTTAGACAATTTTAGATCCCATAAACATACGAAAATTGATTTGAACCAGGGAATATCATTGATATTGGGAAAAAATGGTGCAGGTAAATCCAGTATTTTCGAAGCAATCAGTTATTCATTTTTCAAGACATTCACCGGAAAAGTTGATGATATTGTTAGAAAACCTGTTGATGATAATGATGTTGTTAAAGAAATGAAAGTAACAGTTGACTTTGAAAATGATGGAAATCATTACACCCTGATTCGTGGAAAAAGGAACAAGACCAGTAATGCTATGCTGTACCAAAAGGAAGGTGATGAAAGTTCACTGATTTGTAAGGGAGATAAGACTGTTACATATGAACTGGAATCCATATTGGGTTTGGATTCAAACTCTTTCCTGAATGCAATTTATATCAGACAAGGTGATATTACCGATTTGATTGAAAAAAATGCATCTGAAAGAAAGGAATTCATTGCAAAACTCTTAGGTATTGATGATGTTGAAAAATCCTGGGAAGAAATGTTAAATATCATTACTTATTATAAAGACCGACAGTCTGAAAATAAAGGAAAACTTAATAGAAAAGATGAACTTGAAAAAGATATTGCCGAACTGACAAATCAGATAAAAGACAATACTTCCCAATTAAACAGTATTGAACCGGAACTAGCATCAATTGAAAATGAAATTAAAGAGTATGATTTGAAAATTGCAAAATCAGATAATGAAAAGAATGAATTTAACAACCTTAACAATAATATAAAACAATTAGAAAACTATTTAAACGAAGATTTGGAACAGAAAGAGAATATTGTTATAAAACTTCAGAAAATTCAAGAAGATGAAAAGGAATATGCAGGATTGAAGAGTTATGTTGATATTTTACCTCATTTAAAAGAGTTGAAAAATCATAAAAACGAACTGGATAATCAGCAGAATAATTTAGCATATGTTAATAAGAATATTGAAAATATTAACAATAATATGAAATTATTTGAGGACAACAGGGAATTTTATGCTAATTATGAAAATGTTAGTGAAGAAATTACGTCTTTGAGAAAGAAATATAACGAAATGGATACAATAGTTAAAGAAAATCAGGAAATCAAAATTAAGTTAGATGAAAAGAAATCTAGAAAAGATGAAAATCTTAATTTTATTCGACATATTTCAGAACATGCATCAAAATTATTTAATCAAAACTTTTCAAGTCCTGAAGAAGTAGAAAGTAAAGTTACTGAAGAAATTGAGAAAACTGAATTCAACATCAACAAGTTAACTGATAAAATCAATGAAAACAATAGTGAAATTGCTTCCAAAGAAACTGAATTAAGAAATTATAGAAAATCTCTCCATGATCTAGAAAATACAAGGGATACTTGTCCTATATGTCAATCATCAATTTCTCATGAAAAACATGAAGAATTGTCTGATAAATATAATGCAGAGATAGAAAATCTTGAAAACAGGATTGAAGCACTCAAAGAAGCCAATAAAAACCAGTCAGGTACTCTGGAAAGATTAGAAAAATACCGTGAAGACATAAAGAAAATTGATTTGTCTAAACTGAAAGATAGATACGCTGAATTTAACACTTTACTTGAAGAGATAAAGGAATTGAAAAAATATATTCCAGAAATTGAAGAAAACAAAAAATCATTGGATGAAATTGATTCTGATATTGAAGACAAAGAGAAATATCTTAAAAGTATTGAAAATAAACGAAATAATTATATTATTGCCAAAAAGAATCTTGAAAACAGCGATATTGAAAAAGAAAAAGAGAAGGAAAATGAATTAAATTCCAGGATAGGTGAACTTAAAGATACCTGCAGATCCATGATGATTAAATATGCAATCAAAGATGACCTTGACAGAACAATCAAATATTATGAAGAACAAGTCGATAGATATCATCAATTAGAAGGACGTATAAACAATAAAGAAACAATCCTTAAAGAGAAGGAAAATACTGTTAACAGGATTGCAGATAAAGAAAGTCAAATCAATCAGATGAACGAAACATTGAACAAACTAGATTATGACGATGATTACAATCAAAAGTTACATGAGACACAAACCTCATTAGTAGAAAAACGTGACAAAATACAGAATGACATAACAGTAAAACAGGTTGAAATCAAAAAAGACAAAGAACAACTGGAAGAATACAAAAACGATTTAGATAATCTTAAACAAATTGTTAAACAACAGGAACAGCTAGATGATTTCATGAAAATGTTAATTAAAATTCGTGAAGTCTACAGTAAGGACGGAGTACAGAAAGAATTACGTCAAAATGCAAGACCTGATATTGAAAAGGAAACCATGGACATTTTCAACGAATTTGACTTTGATTATTCTGCCATTTCATTGGATGATGACTACAACATTACAGTTGAAAATAAAAAGGAAACTCTTAACTTAACTATGATGAGTGGTGGGGAAAAAATAGTCATTGCACTTGCATTACGTCTTGGTATTGCCAGAGTTGTTTCTAAACAAAAAACAGAACTTTTACTTCTTGATGAACCGACAATTCACTTAGATAATGAGAAAAAAGCTAGTTTAATTGATATTATTCGACAGATCAGTATTGTTCCACAGATGATTGTTGTAACCCACGATGAAGAAATGGAACCTATCTCCAACAATATCATTAAAATACAAAAAAATGATGGAATCTCATCTGTTGAAGAATAATAATTAATAATTATATTTGAATGATATTTCAAAGAATAATATAACCCCCTTTTTTAATTTTGAATGAGTATATGAAAGTTATGTTTTTTATGATATAATTTAAAAATACTCCATTAAATTATAATTTTTTCATTTATATTGACATTGCTTATTTTTAGAATTTTACTTGATGTAATTTACCATATCAATATACATCATTAATCTCTTATTTATACACATACTGCAAATGAAATAAATATTCATACTATATATAAGCCGGATAAAAAGTTTTTAAAAAAATCATTAAAGGCTTAAAATTTGTCTATACCCCCAAGGGAAGGGAAAGGTATTTATTTAGTTAAAAAAATATATTAACACATTAATGATTTGCTATTCATTAATGAATACTTAGGTATAACGAAATACATAAGCAAAAAATACAAATGTTTAAAATGTTTGTTTAGGTGTACCACTAAATAAACTATGCTTAATGTTAAAGGTGAATAAAAATATGACATTAAACAAAAAACATTGTCTGCTATTTCTTGCTATATTCGTAATACTCTTAGTTGGTTTGACAATTGTGTCGGCCAGCGACACTGAAAAGATTAATGATACGCAAGAGGTAACAGACAATAATGGATTATCCGCACCCGACAATTATGATGTGGATAAAGAGGTACAATCCGCTACTAGTACAACTAGTACGGACGCAAACGTAGAAAAAGATTATACAAGTGATAACACAAATAATACAGATAATACAAGTCGACAAACAACAAATACAAAAAATACAACGATTACAGAAACTACGAACGATATTATACAAAATATCAGTCTAGAAAAAAGTATTCAGAGAAATGTTAAAACAGCAGGAAGATACAACTTTAGCTATTTAGCAGGTTTATTAGCAAATGGTGGTACTATAACGCTAGATGGTGGTGCTATTTTTGTATATGACGATAATACTGATCATGATTATATCAGTGGTATTCCATTAACTAAATCCATTAATTTAACAGGTAGTGGAAATATCATAGACGGAAACAACCAGGCAAGAATCTTCAACATTACAGGAGACAGCATAGTTGTAAATATAACCCAAATAAACCTAACCAACGCTAACTCATCAAATTGTGAAAATACTGATGGTGGAGCAATATATGTTAACCTCACTGGTGAACTGGCAGATGAAAATGGTTTTAAAACACTTGTAAACATTACCAGAATGGGTATTACCAATTCTTATTCACCAACAAATGGTGGGGGAGCATTCCTTGGAAGTGCAACGGCTATCAACCAAGTGACTTTTGTTAACAATTCTGCAGAAAATGGTGGAGCAATCTACGTGGATTGTGATGGAAACCGTGACTACCCAAATTACAACTTCCATTTAACCAACAACAGTGCAGTAAATGATGGTGGAGGATTATACATCAAAGGAAACCATCTTGGAATAATTAATGTAACATTTGACAATAACACCGCAGGTAATAACGGTGGAGCTGTTTACTGGGAAGGAAGTGATGGTGGACTAGAAAACACCAACTATACCAATAACAGTGCAAACCGTAGTGGAGGAGCTCTCTACTGGCGTGGTGAAAATGGAACATTAAATCAGTCCCAATTTTATAACAACTCTGCCAAAGGTACTGTAACCGATCAGGTTGGTGGTGGTGACGGTGGTGCTATCATGTGGATTGGTTCTAATGGTGATATTGACCATTCAATTTTCGAAAACAATTATGCAGAATTCCGTGGAGGAGCAATATTCCTAGAACCTCATGACCAAGGTGAAGTGTGTGAAAACATCACAATAAATAATTCACTATTTGACTCAAATGAGGCCGGAACAAATGGTGGTGCAATTGACTGGTTTATTGGAGGCAGTTTCGGTAAAGTATTTAATTCAAACTTTACAAACAATATTGCAAATCGTGCAGCCGGAGCAGTAAACTGGCAAGGTTCTAATGGTACAATTTCCGGTTGTTTATTTGAAAACAATACGGCTAGAGGAATTAAAAATGATACCAGAACACTGGTAGTTCCAGAACAATCCAAGACAAAAGGTGGTAACGGTGGTGCTGTACTATGGATTGGGTCCGACGGTTTAATATACAACTCCACCTTCAATAATAACTATGCACAGGTTTATGGTGGAGCAGTCTTCATTAGGGATAACAATAATGTGACAATCACATTATCCAAATTCAATGAAAATGGTGCAAACCAGAGTGGAGGAGCAATAAACTTCTACAATGGATCTGTTGATGGTTTTATTAAAGATTCAGAGTTCAACAATAACTATGCAAATCGTAGTGCTGGAGCAGTATACTGGTATGGAACAGAAGGAGGAATATCTAACTCAAGTTTCATAAACAATACTGCAAAAGGAACATCAAATCCTGATGATGTTGATGATAGTATGTATTGGATAAATATAACTCCATACGATAAAGGAATTAATACTGGTGATGGTGGAGCAGTACTATGGCTAGGAAATATAGGTAACATTACCAACTCAAGCTTCACAAACAACACAGCAAGACGTAGTGGAGGTTCCATCTACTGGAAAGGAGAACAAGGTTCAATAAATGCTTCAACATTCACTAACAACACGGCTATTGGTGATATTACTGATAGAATTGGTGGTGGTGACGGTGGAGCAGTACTATGGATTGGTTCACATGGAATCATAGAAAACTCAAACTTCACAGAGAATATTGCAAAATATCGTGGAGGAGCAATCTTTATAGAAAAACCAATTACACTAGATACAACCGAAAACGAAAATGCAGTATGTGAAAACATCACAGTAAAAAATTCCAAATTCATATCAAATGAAGCAGGAACAAACGGTGGTGCAGTAAACTGGTTCGAAGGAGCTAGTTGGGGTAGTGTACTAAATTCAACATTTATCAATAACACTGCAAATCGTAGTGCCGGAGCAGTATACTGGTGTGGATCAAATGGTACAGTAAATGACACTATTTTTGAAAATAACGTAGCAAAAGGAATTAGTAGTGATGATAGAGACTTAATACTGTCCGATAATTCCGTTACAAAAGGAGGAAATGGTGGAGCAGTACTATGGATTGGTTCAGATGCATTAATCTACAACAGCACCTTCAACTACAACTATGCACAGGTTTATGGTGGAGCAATATTCATCAGAGAAAATAATAATATGACAATAAGCTTGTCAAAATTCAATAACAACGGTGCAAATCGTAGTGGTGGAGCAGTAGACTTCTATGATGGATCAACAAATGGTCATATTAATGATTCAGAATTCAATAACAACTATGCTAACCGTAGTGGTGGAGCAGTATACTGGACTGGAACCGATGGAATTATACATAATACAAGCTTTATCAACAACACAGCAGTAGGTGCATCAACCATTGATGATGGAAATACTGCCGGTGATGGTGGAGCAGTATTATGGCTAGGAGATATAGGTGAAATATCAGATTCAAAATTCACAAACAACACAGCTAACCGTAGTGGTGGAGCAATCTACTGGAGAGGTAATACTGGTGAAATCAAAAATTCAAACTTCACAAATAACCAGGCATTAGGTACAGACAGTACAAAAACTACTGGTGGTGACGGAGGAGCAGTACTCTGGTCAGGATCCAACGGTAATATCATAGATTCACAGTTCACCAATAACTCCGCAGCATACCGTGGAGGAGGAGCATACTTTACCATGCAAAATTCAGACACTAATTCTGAAAACAACACGGTAAACGGTTCAACCTTCATAAACAATACTGCAGGATTAAATGGTGGAGGAGTAAACTTCTATACCGGTTCATTCAATGGAACAGTAGACAATTCTAGATTCGAAAACAACTTCGCTAACCGTAGTGGAGGAGCAGTATACTGGAGAGGTAATCACGGTACCATACTTAACTCTTACTTCAATAACAACAATGTAGATGGTACTGTCGATAGTGATGCTCGTGTAGACAACTATCCTGACACATATGATGAAGTTGGTTTAAATCTTTATCGTACTACCGGTGGAAACGGTGGAGCTATAAATTGGCATGGAAGTAATGGGGAAATAAACAACACTATTTTCACCAATAACCATGCAATTAATGAAAAAATAAATGAAACAGGTAGAGGTGGAGCAGTATATATTCTTAACAATGAGAATATGACCGTCTATAACTGTACATTTGAAAATAACAGTGCCCGTTTAGATGGAGGAGCACTCTCTATTAACATCTCAGCAAATTACACCAAAATTTTAGATTCTAGATTCATTAATAATAGTGCAGTAGGATATGTTGATGCTAATGGTTGGACTTATGGTGAAGCCGGAGCAGTTCACTTTGGTGAAGGATCACGCGAAGGTACAATAAATAATTCCACCTTTATTAACAATACTGCCTTAGGTAGTGCTGGTGCTGTAGAATGGAGGGGTGAAGATGGAATAATAAATTCATCCACATTCACAAACAACTCTGCAACATATAGTGGTGGAGCAGTTCGTTTCATCGGAAACAATGGTAACATTACTTCATCCAACTTTATTAACAATTCCATAAATTCTAAATCTAAAACAGTAAATGCAACAGGTGCAGCATTAAGATTAGATGGTAAAAATGCATTTGTATACGATACATTATTTGATGGAAACTATGATTTAAGTACCATTCCATATGCATGGGGTCTAGCAATATACCTTAAAGGT
>CAZUHM010000043.1:0-1347 GCA_964620575.1 uncultured Methanobacteriaceae archaeon
TTGTTGGAAGAACATGTTTTGTTCCGGAACCAGAGTCTACACCAGCTACAGGAGTAAGATTTCCTAAATATATTGAGCCTGCATTATTTATAGATTTCAAAGTTTTATAATGATCTTTTGTAACAATTACTAAATGTTCTGGAGCATAAGCGTTAGTAAAATCTATTGCTTGGTCCATATCTTCTGCTACTAAAATATGACAATATTTTGATAGGGATTCTTCAATTATTTCCTTTATTTCTTGAATTTCAAGATATTCTTCCACATATTTTAAAGTTTCTTCGGCAGTTTTTCTTGAAGTGGATACCAGAATTGTTGCGGCATTGGGATCATGTTCTGCTTGAGATAATAACTCTGTTGCCATGTATGAAGGATTTGCAGTTTCATCTATTAATGCCAACATTTCAGATGGTCCTGCAGGAAATTCAATATCAACATCACCATAAACTAACTTTTTTGCTGTAGCTACAAAAATATTTCCCGGACCTACTATTTTATCAACAGAGGGTATTGATTCTGTAGAATATGCCATGGCAGCTATAGCTTGGGCACCGCCAACTTTATAAATTTGTGTTGCACCGGCAATATACGCTGCTGCTAATATTTCATCACTTATATTTCCATCCTTATCTGGAGGTGTACAGCAAATTATTTCCTTAACTCCGGCTATTTTTGCAGGAATTACAGTCATAATAATTGAAGAAGGATATGCTGCTCTTCCACCAGGGATATAACAACCAACTCTTTTTAATGGCCGAATTATTTGACCTGTTGTTACTCCTTCTTTAACTGTCATAGTCCAATCAGAAGGTATTTGAGCTTCATGGAATTTACTTACATTTTTTGCAGCATCTTCCAATGCTTTTCGTAACTTTGGATTGATTTTTTCAATACTTTGTTCAATAGTTTCTGTAGGAACTCTAAATTCTTTAATATCTGCTTTATCAAATTTTAATGTGTATTCATGTAATGCTTGATCTTTATTTTTTCTTACGTTATTAATGATTTCTTGGACTGGTTGTAACACTTCAGTAGAATTCATCTGAATTCTTTCGGTGTATTTGGAAAAATCTTCCCTTTTTAAATCTATTATTTCTAGCAATTTAATCCTCCAAAGAATTATGGTTTATGCTAAAAGGCAGGTTCCACCCCAAAATGGCTGGTACTCCCGTAGTTTATTTTCCTCGATAATTTCATCCAGCCTCTTTAAAAATTCGATTTCACGTCCAATGTTATTGAAGGAATCATTCGCCATCCTGCTTAAGATAGGGTCTGATGTGCCAGAGTGATTGAGTACCTCCGACTGAAGCACGGCAGATGCCGGCTTAAATGAAATAAAAGCACTGG
>CAZUHM010000043.1:1357-16279 GCA_964620575.1 uncultured Methanobacteriaceae archaeon
AATAAGATTAATTAATATTAAAAATAGTCTTTTAAAAGAAGAAAAATAATAAGATAAGTGACTATCTTATTACAAGTATGGGTTTGGAGTTCCTGGCATGTCCCCACCAACTGGAGTTTCAGGTTTTGATGCTACTACATCATCAATACGTAATATTTCTCCAGCAATTTCTGTGGCAGAATCCACTATAGCTTTTTTAGTTATATGTGAATCAAGAATTTTATCTTCTCTCATATCAGAAACTTCACGTTTTAGAACGTTTACACCCATGTTTGTTGATTTTTCTTGTGCTGCTAATAAATCAGTTAAAACATCAACCATATCCATTCCAGCATTATGAGCTAATGCTAAAGGCAATTGTTCTAATGCTTCAGCATATGCTCTAATAGCTAATTGTCTTTTATCGGTGCACGTGTTTGCATATTTCTTTAAAACTTTTGCTGCTGCAATATCTGCTGCTCCTCCACCTGGAAGTGCTTTTTTATTTTTAATAGTTTGGGATACTGCACCTATAGCATCTTTAATAGCTTGTTCTAATTGTCCTGTAATATGTTTGGTACTTCCTCTAACAATAACATTTAAGGTACCTGGATATTTACATTCTTCTACAAATATGTATTCTCTATTCCAGAATACTTCACGTTCGTATACATGACCTGCTTCACCAATATCGTCACTAGTTAATTCACGAATATTGTTTACAATATTTGCACCGGTTGCTTTAGATAATCTTTCTAAATCCCCAGTTTTAACTCTTTTTACTGCTAAAATACCGGCTTTTGTTAAATAGTGCTGACCAAGATCACTGATTTTTTTGTTGTTGAATAAAACATTAGCGCCTGCATCAACTATTTTTTGAACTTCTTCTTCCAACATTGCTGCTTCTTTATCAAGATAATCTTGATATTCACCAGGTGTTCTTAGTTTAATTTTTGCTTCATTTTGTAGTTCTCTAGCATCGATAGGATATTGGAGCAAACAAATTTTAGCGTTTTTAACATCTTTTGGCATTTCAGATTCTAGGACATTCTTATCTACTGTTACAGATTCAGTTATCTCAGTATCTTCTGTTCCTTCACCGTATATTTGTCTGATTTTTATCATATCTTCATCAATTTCACCGTTTTCTTCAACATTTAATAATGCTTCGACTAACTTAGTTGCCATTGAGTCAATATTTGTGAAAGAACCTTTACCAGACAGAGAAGTTCTTGCAATACCGATTAATTCTTCTTTTTCGACATCAAATGCTATATCATCTAAAACTTCTAATGTTTTTTCTTTTGCTTTTTCAAAACCTTTTAAGATTGTTGATACAGCTACTCCTTGTCCAAGTAATTTTTCTGCTTGTTTTAATAATTCTCCAACTAACACTACTACTGTTGTTGTTCCATCACCAAAATCTTCTTCCTGAGTTTTGGATAATTCGACAATAACTTTTGCAGCAGGATGGTCTGGTTCAGTTTCTTTTAATACTGTGTAACCATCATTGGTAATTTTAATATCACCAATAGTGTTTATTAACATTTTGTCCATTCCTCTAGGACCTAATGTTGTTATTAATACGTTGGATAATAGTTTTGCAGCCATTATGTTATTTGTCATTGCTTGACTACCAACAGTCCTTGTTGATCCATCAGCGAGAACTATTAATGGTTGTTGGGTATTTTGTACCATATTAATTATCCTCCAATTTAGATATTATTTTTAAATTTCATTTTTTTTTATTATAGACTGATTTATTGATATTTAATGAATAATAATCTAAAACCGTGTTTCTAGACTGATTTAAAAAAATTGATAATTAATAAAATATCTTATGAAAATAAACTTTTTCAATATAAATTTCCAACTACATTATAATATATTTATTATCTATTATATAGTTATGCTTTGAAGGGGTGTTTGAACTTATATAAATACTTTATGGTTGAATCTAAAAAAATAATAAAATTAGCTGTTGAAAGCTTCAACAGCATCATGAACAATTTTCATAATTGCAGAATCCAAATCATAATCGGAATTAATTGGAATTGGAATATTATCACAGTAAACAACTTCTAAACCTTTCGTTAATGCTTCTTTTGTTGCAACATCAACAGCTGCTGCTTTCAGTTCTGTGAGCATTATATCCACTTTATCAATGTTGTTGTTTATGTCTTCCTGTAATAACGGTCTGTTAGACAAATTAGATGAAATAGCAACTACATTACAGTTAAAGTTTTCTTCAAGGTATTCTTTAAGTAAATGCTGAACTGATTCTGGTGCAGTTGTAGCAAATAAAATATTTTTGTTTTCGATGCTTTCAACAGGATGTGGTCTGAATATTGTTGGTATAACTTCTGCATCAGGATTCATTTGTTTGATTTCAGCCATTAAATTATCCAGTTTTTCTTTGGAACATATCTGTTCATCACACATTGTGATAATAACTAAATCTGCTAATTTTATTCTGAATGGTCCAAAGTATTCTGTGAGTGTTTCTATTGGCTGATTTGCACCTACAAGCACTATGTTCTTATCTGTTTTAACTGGTGGTATAGCTGATCCGCTTCCTTCAATAGCAATCAAATTTGTATTGAGGTCGTTTGTCATTTTTGCTCCATCCACCATGTTAGTTATATATACCTGACCGGCCATTCCACCAGCACATCTTCTGCATCCTACTGTTAGAACCCTACTCATCAATGCATCTTCCCAGTGATCTGATGCTGCGTGACGTCCTTTATCTGACTGTTCCATTAAGTACTGTGGAGTTAGTTTTATCTCGTCACCGTGAACAACTTCAGGTACTTCAGGTCCTCCTCTACCCATTGCCACTATACATGGATCATATTTATCTTCAGTATTTATCAGTCTTGCAGTATAAGCACTTACTGCTGTTTTTCCTATTCTTTTTCCTGTACCTAATATTCTGTATGAAGGGTTATCAAGTACGTCATATTCTTTTAATGGTTTGAATTCAAAGTCAGGTCCTTTGTATGTGATTCCATGTTGTAGTACTACGGTTGCTATTTTAAATCTTTTTGAGTAGTTCACTACCGGTTCATCAGATAGGTCAAATACGTAGTCTACTCCAGTTTCTTTAATTGAATCGGCTATTAAATCATATGGGATTTCTTTATGGTTTTCTCCAAATACTACTGGTTTATTAAACAGATCTGAGATTACGTCTATGTTGTTATCTCTTAGTTTTTCTGTTCCTCCTATGAATATTAATAATTTCACATCATAGCCTTTTGATTCTATTTTGTCTATTGCAGATTTTGTTACTGGAAAATAATGTTCTCCATCAACTAAACATAAAACTTTTTTGTCTGTCATGTTCATACGCTCCATATCCGTTGAAAGTATATTCTATTTAACTTTTACACTTGAAATATATGTTTGGATTGTTGAAATATTATTACTTGGCATAATATTATCAAATCCCATTATCTATTAATAAAGATTTATATTCAAAGATATTATTGATTTTTTCTATAGAAATGAAAAAATTCAATACACAAAAAATATATATTAAGGATTTTAAATATAATTGTATATACTATTTTATGATGAAATATTACTCATCTAGAGATTAAGGACATAATCAAGTTCAAGATTATGAAATGTTTATATAATCATTTGACAAAAGATATAGGAGGGGAAATAATGGCAAAAGTCAAAGGAACAAACAGAAGAACCAGACCTAAATCTGGATATAAAAAACAAGGAAACAAAAAAGGAAGAGGAGTAAAAGAAAAAAGATACCGAGGATAAACTCATATATCTTTCTCAAAAACTTTCTTTTTAACATGACCTCCCAAAAAAAATTAATTGAACTTTTTCTTATATATGTAACAGATTATCCAACGCTTTCCAATGCCAAACTTTGTCTCTTGACCATCCTGTGGCTACATTTTCTATGAATATTTCATTCTGGAAATCTCCCTTAAAACCATAACGCATACTGTTTAATCCAACAAGTATCAGAATACTTTTAGCCCGAGTATATGCTACAAAATAACGTCTTATCAAATCATTGAATGCTTTATCCAATCCTGAAATTTCATCATAATCATATGCGATGGTTGAATAGTTTTTAAGGTATTCTTCAAGATTAAATGTTACACCACCGTTGCGTGGGAATCGTTTGAATGAAGTTGAAGGAGAATTATTGAAAATATCGGAACCTACATCAACAATTACTACATCAAATTCCAATCCCTTGGATTGATGTATTGACATGATGTTAATATTATCGTCTAAACTAACATCAAACATGTCATCATCAATATCTATTGCACCTGAAGCTATTGGAACAAGAATATGCCAGAAAACCTGGTTGGATGTTAAAAGACCATCATCATTAATTGCATTGTCTGTTTGCAAGATTGTTTCTATGATAATATCATGATAAATATTGTTTTCATTATTATCCAAACTCAGGAATTGACACTCCCACTCTATTTCATCCAATAAGTCTATCATGTTTACTTCATCGTCGTAATGAATTATTTCCTTATTTTCCTCTTCCAGATACTGTTTCACATATTTTCTCCATGACTTTATTGTGGATCTTGTGTGTGGTGGAAGACTTTCTAACTGTTTTTCATTCTTAAATTCAGAATCTATGGATTCAAGTATCAGACCACATATCAATGAGACGATTTCCGTTGTTTCAATGCTTTGACCTCGTGGATTGAACACTGCAATATCCTCATCCTTATATGATAAAGTTTCCCTTATATAGAAAGGCAGTCTCTTAATACTGTAAGCACTAATTTCCTTAGGTGAATTTGTAAGCAGTGCTATAGAAGGATTATTATTTTTTGTTGAAATATTGTATGTTTTACCATGACGGGTAATCTCATAATCATTACCCACCTTTAAATCATATAACAAATTTGTTAAGTCTGTCGATAACTCCTCCAGATTATTTCTAAACATTCCCATCACAGGCAAACCTTCAACAGTATTGTCTGTTTCAAGAATGGGCGGTTTATTCTGGGCACGTGATTTCTGATAGTGTTTATCAAGACCGATAAAATCGTTTGTAAAATCTATGATGGAGTTTGTAGACCTATAGTTTTCCTGTAAAAATATGGTTTTCGGAGAAATATCTAACTTTTCAGATATTCTGTTAATATAATTAGTAAACAACGTGATTGTTGCTCCCCTGAAACGGTATAATGACTGGTCATCATCACCCACTACAGTGATATTACCCTTATTTGCCTTTACATACTCGGCAAGTTTGAAATAGATCTGTTCCTGTAGAAGATTAGTATCCTGGTACTCATCAATCAATAAAACTGAAATATCATCCAATCGTTGAATATGCTCATTACAAAGCAATTTATAAAAATTATCCTCAAGCATTGCATAATCCATCACATTCCTGGAATCAAGCTGAAGAGCATAATCATCAAGGATATCATACAATATTTTTTCCCTGTCGGCATTTTCCTTTAGTCGGTCAATGTCTATCAAATCATAATATATGCGTTCCCTGATGGTTTGAATTTTATTGTTAATTTCAGAAGTGTTTGCACCTGAATTATTGTTCAATTTCTTAATAAACTGTTTTAAACGTTTGTTCTTGTTTTTTTCTTCTGTCAACAGGTTCTGCATCATGATGGCAGATGATGTGAAATTATCAATTATTTCAACATCAGAATATGCAGATATTATTTCCTCAGCAATACTGTCCAATGTTCCAATGAACACGTTATTGAAGTCAATTTCCTTTTCAATGCCCATATACCCGGTTAGCAAGGAATACCAATAGTTGATTCTTTCTTTCAATTCTTTTGCTGCTTTTTTAGTAAAGGTTGTGACAATAATATTCTCTAATGGTATGTCATCTACCAGAATATATTTTAATATTTTTAATACAAGAACAGTGGTTTTTCCACTGCCCGGACCGGCAACAATATACTGGTTTTCATCCACACCCGCCAGTATTGATTCTTTCTGACCGGGATTATCCTTGATTTTTATTCCCAGAACGTCTTCTACAAGAGTTAGATATTTATCTTCTGAAATCATGTTTTTATTTCCTAAAAAAAAGTGATGATGAAGTAATTATTAATTCAATGCTTTTAATTCTTCATCGAAATCTTTGAATTGATTTGCCAGTCCTCTGAAGTATGGTATGAACACACTGTGAATTAACAATCTATTTGGATTAATGCCATCTTCTTCCAAATGCTTTTTCATTATTTGAACATTTTCACGTATTTCGTTATGTTTTGCAGAATCAGGATATTCTCCCAGGAATATTCCATCTGCTCCATGAGTTAATGCATATTTGATATGCCTGTATTTTACCCTGTTAATGAATGGGACATTGATTATTCTTACGCTGGATGGACAGTCTACCCTGTTAATACCCATATTGTTTGCAGAAACATTACCTATATCATCAAGGAAAGCTATGATTATCTGTTCATCGTCTTTTTTATCTTTTAAAAGACCTCTTATGCTTGCTTCCAGTTTTTCATCGCTTTGTCCTTGAATACTGATTGCTTCTTCAGGACATGTCAGTATACAATCTCCACAACCAGTACATGCTATTGGTCCTACACGTATTGATTGTCCGTGCATGGATAATGCCTGGTATCGACAGTTTTCAATACATGTACCACATAATACACATTTTTTAACGTTGATTGTGGCAATGAATGGTTCTACCTCCAGTCCACCGTTAACAAGTTCAGATATTTTTGTTGATGCTGTGTTTGCTTGTATTATACTATCAGTAATATCTTTTGGTCCCTGTGCTGTTCCACATACAAATATTCCTTCAATATCTGTTGAAACGGGCTGCATTTTTGGATGTTTTTCTTTTATGAAATTATCCTCTGTTAAAGGCACTCCCAATGTTTTTGCAGCTTCAATTGTTCCTTCCGATGATTCCAGAGCTGCTGACAATACTACCAGGTCTGTTGGTATTTCTTCCTTGTTTCTTGTAAGTGTGTCTTCTATACGTACAACCATGTGGTCGCCTTCTCTGGCTATTTCACCCGGTCTGCCTCTGATAAATTGTATTCCATTATTTTGAACGTATTTATAATATTTTTCATATACTCCCGGCGTTCTTATGTCTGTATAACAGATTATGACCTCAGTATCAGGGTAATGTGAACGTATCAAATTAGCATTTTTGAGTGCTATCATACAGCATATCTTTGAACAGTATTTATGTCCATCTGGCATTTGATCTCTTGAACCTACACATTGTATCATAACTACCCTTCGTGGAACTTTACCTGTTGAGGGTACCTGCAAGTGTCCATTTGTTGGTCCGTTTACTCCCATCAGTCTTGCCAACTGCATTTGACTAAGGACGTCCTCATAGTATTGATGTCCGTACTCAGGTCTTTTACTGGTATCAAAACGTTGGTGTCCTGTTGCAATAACAACTGATCCTACCGTTAATGAAATTATTTCATCAATTGCTTCAAGATTTATTGCTTTTGTTGGACATACGTTGATACATACACCACATTTAATACAGGATTCATCATCCAATGTGTATGTACTTGGAACTGCCTGAGGAAATGGCTTGTATATTGCTTTACGAGTGTTTAATCCTTCATTCCATTCATCCGGTGCAAATGTCGGACATGTGTTTGTACATTTTCCGCAGCTTGTACATTTTTCTGGATCCACATAATCAGGTTTTTTTCTTAATATTACGTCAAAGTTACCTGAATTTCTTGTAGATTTTTCCAGCACAGTATTTGTTAGCAGAGTGATTTTCTCATTATGTACCATTTCATCTATTACTGGATTTAACAGACATGCCGCACAATCTTCTGACATTTTATCTGGAGTAAATACTTTTCCAACCTGTATCATTGATCCACCAACAGCTGGCCGTTTTTCTATTAATGTGACCTCCATGCCCTGTTTTGCTAGTGAATTTGCCGTTGTTATACCAGATATTCCTGCCCCTATTACGAGTACGCTGTTTTTTACTCGGGTAGGAATTTTCTTTAATGCTTCGTTGTATTTTACTGATTCGACTCCTGCATTGATTAATGATAAGGCTTTGTCTGTTGCCTTTTTCTTGTCTTCTGTTACCCAGGAACACTGTTCTCTTACGTTAGGCATTTCATATAGATAAGGGTTTAATGGTTTTATGTATTTTTCAAATGTTGCTCCATGTGTTATCTTTGAACAGGCGGATATAACTACTCTGTCAAGGTTTTGTCTTAGAATTTGGTCCTTTATTATTTTTCGTCCTTCCAATGAGCATAAGTTTTCATGATGCTTTATGGAGCATATTTCATCATTTTCTGATAATTTTTCTTCAATTTCGTCCAGATTTATGTAGTCGGAAATGTTTCCTCCACAGTGACATAAGAAAACTCCTATTCTATTCTTTTCTGACATGCAGGGTGTCCTCCTTAGAATCGTATTCTATGCCTAGTTTATCAAGTAACGGTTCTAATGTTACTGTGTGTGTTTGAATTCCCAGTACCTTATATGGGTCTGCTCCCATGTATAATGCTACCAGTTGGGCAATGTTGAGTACTGCATAGTAATGTTTGTCTCCTGTTTTTTCTTCGAGTATGTATTCGTATCTATCGAATTGTACCTGGCAGTTAGGACACATTACCAATAGCAAGTCTATTTTTTCTTTATGTAAGCTCATGAATTTATCTACTGTTGCCTCGAGTGACAAGTCCCTGTTTGCGTATCTTTGTCTGAATCCACTTCCACAGTGTCTTGGTTTTTGATCATACCATTCTACTGTTGGTATTTCCATTATTTCACATATTTTGTCAATGATTTCAGGGTTTCTATATCCACATAATGTATCATCATAGTGTACTTTACAGTAGTGACATCCATGGTGTGTTGCTATCTTTAGATTTGACAAATCTCTTTTTTTATGTTCAGGTATTTTGTCCTTCAGATAATATAATACATCTACAACGTGTGTTATGTCATTTGTTGGGTCTATGTCCCCTTTTGTGTATTGAAATTCTTCCAGTCCGTTTTCTCGGAATGCTTCATTGATTTTTTCTCTTACTTCATCCTTTTCGTTTAGGTTTTTTGCAGAGGTTTTCAATATTGCGTAGCATGTTGCACACATCGGAACATATTGTTTGTGATTGTTTTTTATTGCGTAACTGAAATTTCTTGCTGCCAGAGCTGTTGTTGATAATTCATCAAATATGTCATAATAATGTCCTAATCCTGTACAACATGACTGGTTCCTGTCAATTACGTATTCTACTCCCAGTTTGTCAAATACGTATTTTGTTGAGGATTCTACTCCCGGATATTCTGCTGATACCAGGCAGCTTCTGAATAATGTTATATTTTCAGTAGGTATGAATTTTTTTATCTCTTCCACTCCTATTCCCCCCTACTTTCTGTCTCGTACGTCTTTTATTTCCTGTACTCTTTTCTTGAATCCTATGGCTTCAAGTGTTTTATCCACTGTTTCTTTTGCTTCAGGCAATAGGTACATGCTGTCCAATCCTAAATCTTCACGTACTTCTTGTAGATTTTCTTGGAGGTTTTCCCAGTGTTTTCCATAGTCTTCTTTCAGTTGGCCATGATATTCTTTAGGTATTACTCCCAATCCTTCTTCAAGGTAGCTGTCTGCAAAACTCATGAATGATTCTATTTGTTTTTTTCCTACATCTTTTTGTATTGCCATTTCCCGTATAATCTGGTTTACGTGACATACACTATTTCCTACTGGACAGACGCTATGACAGGTATAACAATAGAAACAGTTCCATATTACTTCGTCTTCTATGATAGATTCATCATTATCAAGAACTCGTTTGATTAATTCTCTTGCATCATATTCAGAATGTCTTGATGCTGGACATACGGAGGTACATAAGCCACACTGTACACATCTTAACAGCCCTAAATCCTTTGGAGCCTTGATATCTTTTAATACCTTATGAGCTAAATCGTCTTCTGATTGTTCACCCATTTCTCTCCGATTTAATTTTGTCAAAACAATACACCTACCATATTTTATTGTTTTTATATTATATTTATTTCTTTCTTATAATTGTTAAATGTATTAATAGTTTTATATGAGTTTAATATTTGTTTTCATTATTATTTATACTTAACAATGTTAATATTTTTTGGGAAAAAAAATTATAAAATAGGAAATCAATCAGTTATTTATCTTCCAAGGAAATATCCAATTCTGCAAGGTCATCCCTGATTTTATCAGCTAAATCCCAATCTTTTTTAGCTCTTAAATCCTGTCTTACATCAGTTATGATTTCAAGGAGTTCATTAGATAAATCGGATGCCGCTTCATCTGAAACGATTATTGGGAATCCTAATATATCTTCCAATGTTTTGAAGGTTGAAACTATTGACAATAATGTTTCTTTAGAAATTTCATTATCTGCTAAAGCTTTATTTACTTTATGGGTAAACTCAAACAGACCGGATAAAGCAATTGGTGTATTGAAATCATTATCCATTGCTTCAAAGAATTCTGTTTTAAATGAATTTAATTCATCGGCAATGTTTCCAACATCACTTTCAGGTAAACCTTCTTCATTACTTTTTTCCAGAACATTACTTCCAGTATTTTGTATACGTTTTAAACTGTTTTCTGCCTGTTTTAATATGTCATCACTAAAATCTATAGGACTTCTGTAATGTGTTGACAATACAAAGAATCTATACACTTCAGGAGAGTATTCCTTTAATAATTCTTTGATAGTAATAAAGTTACCGAGTGATTTACTCATTTTTTCTCCACGTACGTTCAAGAATCCTGTATGCATCCAGTATTCAACCAATGGTTCTTTTCCACTTGCTGCTTCCATTTGTGCTATTTCTGCATCATGATGAGGGAAAATCAAATCCAGCCCTCCACCATGTATATTATACTGCGGTCCAAAGTATGACTCTGTTATTGCAGTATCTTCAATATGCCATCCAGGTCTTCCTTTTCCCCATGGTGAATCCCAATACGGTTCTTCATCCTGTTTTTTCCATAATGCAAAGTCCTTAGGATCATCCTTGGTAGTGTCAACTTCTATTCTTGTGTTTTGTAAGTCGTCCAAGTTCCTATTTGATAATTTTCCAAAGTCTTTAAACTCAGATACATCAAAATATACTCCTGTTGATGTATCATAAGCATATCCTTTATTGATTAAATCATCAATTTGTGCTATGATTTCATCCATGTGTTCTGTTGCTCTTGCATAGAAATTCACATTATTTACATTCAATAAGGCCATATCATCCAAATATTCTTTTTCAAATCTATGTGAAAGTTCCAATGGATCTTCTCCATTTTCTTTAGCCCTGTTAATGATTTTATCATCAATGTCTGTTATGTTCTGTAAATAGAATACTGAAATTCCTTTATGTTTAAGGTATCTTACTATAACATCAAATGAAATATAAGTTCTTGCATGACCTATATGTGAATAGTCATATACTGTAGGTCCACATACGAATAGTTTTAACTTATTGTTAACAACTTTCAAATCTTCTTTTTCTCTGGTCATAGTGTTATATATTTTAATCATGAAAAAAGTACTCCTAATAATTTATGTGAATTGATTAGCATTATATTAATAAATATGTAGACAAAAGTAATTAATTTTTGTTTAAAAAATAGTTGTAATCTATTAAAAATTATTGAATGAAAAAGCCAAGAAAGGGATTTGAACCCCTGTGATATGGTCTGCAGCCACACACCTAGCCGCTCGGTCATCTTGGCATTTAAAATAAGTAACTTAACAATATACTGTATATTGTAAGAAATATATAAAACTTTCGGTATAAAAAGTAGATTTACGAAAGAAATATAAAAATGAAAAAAATATAGATAAAACCCTTTAATAATATAAAAATTATAATTCTACCAGCAAAATCGAACATTTAATTAAACATTATTAAATTTAATTAAAACTAGCTAGACCAAGAAATTTTTAAAGGGTTTCCTTAAAATCATTTATAGCACGATCAATATATAATTAATATTGAATAATTCAAGAAAATTCTTTAGATAATATAATAACTATTTTGTTTAAATAGAAAAAAATAAAAAAAATAAAAGCTATTCAAAATAGTTTAAAAGAGATTATAAATCCCTACAAGCTAATTCTACATCTGATGCTTTTACAGTTTTTCTACCAGCGTGTTTTGCAAGTTTAACTGCTTCTGCAGCTATATCCATTCCTATGTCTTCAAGAACACCGGCTAATTCTACTTTAGCATCATCACTTACTCTGTTAGCACCTGCATTTTTAAGTAATCTTCCGACAGGAGCAATTGGTAACTCTGCCATTTTTTCACCTCCACTATATAATATAGTATTATAATACTAGTATTTAAAGATATTGAAATAATACAGTCTTTACTTTAAAAAATTAGATAAGATTAGAAGTAAGTAATAATATAACAAAAAAACTATTGAAAAATAAAGAAAACAATAAATAAAAAAAAGTTTTAAAAAAAAGCAATAATTAATCTAAAAACAATGATTAAAAGAATATAAAAAAAATAAGGAAAATAAAAAACAATGTTTAAATAATTGGGTCTTTAACAAAACCAATCCTAAATGAATTTAGTATAACAACCAATGTTAAACCCATATCTCCAATACCCACAGACATCATCAATGTGATTAAACCTAATATGGCAAGTACAACAAACAATACTTTGACGGAAATGGCCGTGACAATATTCTGTTTGATAATGGTCATAGTTTTGTTACTTAATTCAAATAAGTAAGGTAATTTGGTTAAGTCATCCCTCATTAATGCAACATCTGCTGTTTCAATTGCAACATCAGAGCCCACAGCTCCCATTGCAATACCTACATTTGATCTGGCCAGGGCCGGTGCATCATTTATACCATCACCAACCATTGCAACATCACCAAATTTATTTCTGACTGTGTCAAGTATGTTCAGTTTATCTTCAGGCATTAAATTTGAATAAACATATTGAATTCCTATCTGATTTGCAACATTTCTTGCAGCTTCCTTATTATCCCCTGTTAACATGACTGTTTTTATTCCGGAAGTGTTTAAACTGTTGACTACATCTTTAACTTCATCACGTATTTTATCTTTAACGGATATTATTCCCATAACATTGTTTTCATTTCCGACGAACAATACAGTTTTTCCCTGACTGGAATATTTTACTACATCATCATGATCTACATCAAAACTACTTCCTTCAATAAGCGATTCGTTTGCTGCGTAGTATTCATAATCCCCAAATTTACCAACTATTCCTTTTCCAGGTACGTTTTTGAAGTTACTTATACTGAGTATTTGAATATTGTTATTGTTTGCATAGTTAACTATTGCCAGTCCTATAGGATGACTGGATTTACTTTCCAAAGAAGCGGCTATTTGCACTAACTCATCTTCAGTGTATTTTTTATCTATTACTTCAATATCAGCTACTTCTAATTTTCCTTCAGTTAAAGTACCTGTTTTATCAAAGATTACTGTTTTAATATTCCTCATTTCCTCAATGTAACTACTTCCCTTAATAATAACTCCCTGTCTTGTTGCGGATGTTATTGAAGATACCATTCCTATCGGAGTTGAAATAAGGAATGCACATGGACATGATATTACCATGATGGATAACGCTCTGTATATCCATGATACCAAATCATCCCCAAATAGTAATGGTGGTACAAATGCAACACATAATGTAATTACTATTATCACAGGAGTATAATATTTTGCTATTTTTTCTACCAATGTTTCTGTGTTTGATCTGTTTAATTGTGAACTTTTTACAAGGGTCACTATTTTTGAAAGTACACTATCTTTTGATTTTTTAGTTACCTGAACTTCAAGGTATCCTTCTTGGTTTACAGTTCCTGAAAATACTTTATCACCGACTACTTTAGTGACTGGAACACTTTCTCCAGTAATTGATGCCTGGTTGATAGATGATGCTCCGGAAACTATTTTTCCATCTAACGGTACTTTATCTCCAGGTTTTACTATTACTATTTCATCAATATTTACGTCATCTACTTTTCTTATTTCCTCAGAATCAGCAGTTTTCACTCTGGCTGTTTCTGGAGCTATTTCTACCAGCGATTTTATTGATTTTTGTGAACGTAGTTCAGCATAATCTTCCAGGAATTCCGCTATGTAATATAAGAAGGTTACTGCTGCTCCCTCTTCAGGACATCCTATCAGGAATGATGCTACACATGCTATACACATCAACACTGCTGGACTTACAGTATGTCTTCTTGTGATGGCTTTCCATGCCATTATTGCTATTTCATAACCTGCTATTATTGCTCCTAACATGAATACAATTGTTGCAGGTGTTCCGTTCATTACGTTCAGGTATTCTAAAATGTGACCTAGGATAAATAATATTCCGCTTGATACTATTATTTGTATTGATCGGTTTGCCAGTAATGGTTTTCCTTCTGCTATTACTTGTTCTTCATCGTCATCATCATCACAATCTTCACAGTTACAGATTTTTATATCATCAACTGAGTCTCCTTCACAGCAGGAACAGGAATCTTCATCATGAAGATGTTCTTCCTCTTCACAACAACAGGAATCTTCATCATGATGATGTTCTTCCTCTTCACAACAACAGGAATCTTCATCATGATGGTCATGTGAATGAGAATGATTATGTGAATGTTTGTGTTTATGTTCTGTTTCATCATCACAGTCGTCGCAATGACAAATTTTAATTTCTACATCTTCATCATAGTTTATTTCATTATGTTTTTCCGGTAGTACTGCATTATCCTGATAATCTCTCAGTAATTGTTTATTGTAATGTTCCTTGATTTCACAATGTTCATCATCACAGTCAGGATCCATACATACATAATTATAATGTCCTGGATTTTTACATATTGTTTTTTCACAATCAGGATCATAACAAGAGTTTTCTTTTGTTAATGGTGAGTCA
>CAZUHM010000044.1:0-16247 GCA_964620575.1 uncultured Methanobacteriaceae archaeon
CAGGATTCGAAAAAGTAGCAGAAGCTATGCAAGCACAAGGAATCGTATAGATTCACTTACCTTATTCCTTTTTTTAACCTCCAATACATATTACTGATTTTAAAAAGATATAACAAAAAATAGAATTTGAAAGTATTCCTCTTTTTGCCATACAGCAAATAATTAATAAGTTCTATGATTAAAATCTATGCGAATATTTGATTATTGCTTTCATTGCATCATCAATTATTCTATATAATATTCCATAGAATAATCCAAACCATCCAACATTAAATCATAAATATTGAAAAAAATATAATATATTATAAGTAAGAAAGGGTAATAAAATGTACAGAAGTATTGAATTATTTGCAGGAGCTGGTGGTTTAGCATTAGGTTTAGAGAATGCTGGAATAAATCATGAACTATTAGTGGAAATAGACACTGACTGTGTATCCACTCTTAAGCATAACAGACCTAGCTGGAATGTGCTACATGAAGACATACATGAAGTAGATTTCAGAGAATATGAAAATATTGACATTGTTACAGGTGGATTTCCATGTCAAGCTTTCAGTTATGCCGGGAAAAGATTAGGTTTTGAAGATACTAGGGGAACATTATTCTTTGAATTTGCTCGTTGTGTAAATGAAGTTAAACCTCAAATATGTGTAGCTGAAAATGTGCAAGGATTAATCAGACATGATAAAGGTCGAACACTCAAAACTATGATTGATGTACTTGAAAAGATGGGTTACCATACCCAGTATAAAGTTTTGAATTCATGGGATTTTGGTGTAGCTCAAAAAAGAAAAAGATTATTTTTGGTAGGAACGTTAAAAGAGGCATCATTCGATTACCCTATTGAAACAAATAATCATCCAACATTAAAAGATGCTCTTAAGGATGTGCCTGAATCTGATGGAATAAAGTATTCTGAAGCAAAGGAAAAAATTATGGATTTAGTTCCTCCGGGTGGTTGTTGGGTTGACTTGCCCGAGGATATTCAAAAAGAGTACATGGGAAAAAGTTATTTTAGTGGTGGCGGAAAAAGAGGTATGGCCAGACGTTTGTCTTGGGATGAACCTAGCCTGACTTTGACTACTAGTCCTGCACAGAAACAGACCGAACGGTGCCATCCCGATGAAACTAGACCATTCACAGTTAGAGAATATGCTCGGATTCAATCATTTCCAGATGAATGGGAATTTTGTGGAAAAATTTCATCACAGTATAAACAAATTGGAAATGCAGTTCCAGTTAAATTAGGTGAGGCAATGGGCAAATCCATTATCAAATATTTAGATAACAAAAATGAATCACGTTCAATTCAAACGAAATTGCCTATCTAAATATATATTCTATATAATCTGACAAAATTTCCTTTTCCTTGTTTGATAAAGTTGTAAAAGGTTCATTGTATTCTACTAAAACCTGATTAATTACAGTAGGTAATGCTGTTACTAATTGTTTTAAAGCCGTTGGATCCCCAGTTACTAAAGTGTATAATTCCTTACCACTGACAAGTTTAATTTGTGGATTGTAATGTGTGACATACTCATTTGTATTTTTTATTTTTTCATGATATTCCCATATCTCATTTTTTGATTCGTAATTTTTTTCTATGATATATGCCCAATAAACTGTAGAATTAGGATATTTCTTCAAAACATTTTCTAAATTATTCCTCATTGTTAATTGGGAAGATGAATTAAGAGTATTATGTTTATTTTTTAATTCTATGAATATAGAATTATCCTCTTTTTTTAAATCTAATCCTGATTCATGACCAGTTCCTAGATTTACCCATCCTGGCACTCTACCTAATAAATTTTGGTGAAACTCCCCTATTTTATTATTTATTGTTTTATCATTTCTTCGTTGAACTTCGTTTTTAGTCCAGTCTTCTAAAGAAATATGTTGAGTAAAAACATCAAATAAAACTTTAATGAAATCTGTAGTATTTTTTCCATGTTTAAGTTCCTTTTCTATGTTTATACCTTCATCAAAGTATAAATAAGATTCAACCAATATTTCCACACATTCTAAAAAATCTTCATCATCCACATATGTTAAATAATTATTTATAATTATTCCCCCTTTTTATTATAAAAAATATAATTTAATGATTATATAAATTTTATAATTATTAAATATTTTTATGAAATGTCATATTATAACTTGGTTAGTATTAAGTTATAAGTTTTAACTTATTAGAAAAGTCATTATCAGAGGGAGTTCAGATTATGAAACAACAGGTTAAAATGATAAAATTGGAAAAATGAGAAATAACAACGGATAATCTATTGAATACATATTTTCTGTTGATTGAGTAAAATTTTTACGTGTATGCTAAAATAGTTATGCTTGTTTTGTCATAAATATATTTATAATGTTTATCAGGATTTGTTATTGATGAGTAAGACTGGTTCAGTTGAAGAGAGAGATTTGGTTAATAAATTGTGGGATGCAGGTTTTGCTGCTATGCGTGCTCCTGCCAGTGGTGGTGCTACTAAAAGACCACTGCCTGATGTACTTGCTGGTAATGGCAAGTTGTATTTGGCAATAGAAGTTAAGTCTACACGTCAGGATCATATTTATATTGACAATGAGAAAATTAAGAATTTGATTGAGTTTTCAGAAATTTTTGGTGCTACGGCCTATGTTGGTGCAAAGTTTATTCGTAAACCTTGGAGATTTATCAAATTAGAGGATTTGCATGTTACCCGTAGCGAGAATTATCGTGTGAATACGGATCTTGCTTTTAGTAAGGGTTTGGATTTTGAGGAAATTATTGGCGGCACTATTCAGACCCGATTGGTATAAATTTCATTATTTTTTTTTTATTATGATAACTTATAATATATAATTAATAAATTATAACTTATAACTACATAAGTATAAAAAAATAATACAGAAGATTAGTTTTTAACTATGCTTCCTGCAGCATCTCTCCTGTACTTACCAAATTCAGATAACTCTTCCAATTGCTTCTTATCAAATACCGGACCTTCAACACATACCCTGTAACCAGTATCATCAATACAGCACTGACCACAAATTCCCAGTCCACATTTCATGTATCTGTCCAATGCCAACTGACAGTCAATATCAAATTTTTGACTTAATTCCAAGAGTTTATACGACATTATTTCCGGTCCACAGCCAACAATAACATCATAATCCCCCTCTTTTAACATTTCCTCTGCTAACTGTGTGCTGAAACCTTTAAATCCACAGGTACCATCATCAGTACATTCGTGCACGTTAATATTTTCATTTTTAAATCTTTCAACAAACACCAATTCATCTTCAGTACTTGCCGCAGATATCAGTTCCACATTGTCATAGAAGGATAATAATGGTGCCAATGATGCAATTCCGGAACCTCCCCCCACTGCAAGAATCTTACTGTAAGAAGATAAATCATATCCGTGACCATAAGGTCCGCGAATTCCTATTCTGTCACCAACATCAACATTATCATACATATTATTAGTAAATGGCCCTGCCTTACGCACTGTAATACCCATGAGATTGTTTTCTCTGTCAATAATAGAAATAGTCATCGGTTTTTCATTGTTCAAATCCCATACCATAACAAATTGTCCCGGATGAATATCATCTGTTATTTCAAACGGAAATACGAATGTCTTAACTGTCGGTGTTTCAACTATTGTTTCAGTAATCGTCACAACTTTTGGTACTTCATCATCATAAACATTTTCAATCATACTCATACACTCCTTTCTATAATTCATGTGATAATCCAATTATTTCTGTAACATTACTGTAACCATTTTCTTCGAGAAACTTAGTAAGATCATCAGATATTTGCCTGAATATCTCAGGTCCCGAATACATTATGGAAGTTCCTATCTGTAGAAGGCTTGCACCTGCATACATGAACTCCAATACGTCCGTATAATCTTTTATTCCACCTACACCAAATATTGGTATGTCAACACTTTTATATGTGTTATAAACACATTTAAGTGCTATTGGTTTAATCATAGGTCCTGCTATACCACCAAGAACGTTGTTAAGTATTGGTTTGGCTGTCTGATAATCAATACGTAAACCAGGACCTACACTGTTAATCAATGTTAACGCATCAGCTCCTGCTTCCTGTGATGCCTTTGCAATTGTTGTAATGTCAGTGACGTTCGGTGTTAATTTAACAATTATTGGAACATCCTTTATTGCATCTTTTACACTGCTTACAATGTTATATGTCATTTCAGGATCTTCACCAATGTTTGAACCAAAACCACACTTTGCATGCGGACAGGATACATTCAACTCAAATGCATCAACATAATCTTTCGTGCGTTCTGCAACTTCACAGAAAACTTCTTCAGAATCACCATAGATTGATGCCACCACAGGAGTTTCATCCCGGATTTCTTCAAGTTCAATCAGTTCATCCTTTTTTGCTTCAACACCGGGACTTGCAAGTCCAACTGAGTTTATTACTCCACCTTCAATTTTTACTATTGTCGGATTGTCATAACCATCATTTGCTTCCAAACTGAATGATTTTGTTACAATTCCTCCAGCACCGGCACGTGCGACCATCTTCATACTACTAGCAGTGGTTCCGAGTATACCTGCTGCTAAAAATAGGGGATTTTTCAAATTCATTCCAAGAATATTAGATTTTAACATAATATCTTTTCCTATTATTTTTCATCTTAATCTTATGAAAACTTTTCTTGGTATAATTTTTGTATTTTATATACTTTTAGGATTTCGGTTATGGGATTGATTGAATTATGGAAGTGGGGAATTTCATTAATGTCTCTTTTATAGTTAAGAAATATTAATTAATAATGCTAAACTATTATACATGAAAGCTTTTATTACAACAACTAGTTTTGGATTTATTGCTACGGATGAGGAATTTAGTATTGTTGATAAATTCCTGTTTGAAGAAAAACAGGTTGAGATGTTAGAAAATATTCAGCAAAAGAAGATTATTCCTGAAGAAATGGACTTGATTTCCAGGCTTGCAGACAGTTATGATGAGATTGTCATTGAAACCTTGAAGACCAAGAACAGTTATTCAGACCTTGATTGTTTTGACAGGATAAGTGTTGAAAAAACTACCCTTCACGGAGACTTTATCAGAGAAAACTTTGATGAAACTGTGGGTAACTTGGTTGACGTTGACATCAGACAGTCCCTAAATTCTTCATATAATATTATTGTCAAGGAAAGGATTAGGGAATCTGTTAAAAGCAATGATGTTATGATTGTTGAAACTGTAACTGCATTGGAGGAACTTGAGGAAAGTACAGGTAAGCTTATTGAACGTTTACGTGAATGGTGTACTCCTTATCTGCCGGAACTTGAGAAGTTACATAATCATGAGTTATATTCCAGTATCATTGCTAATCAGACCAGTCGTGAAAATATTATAAACTCAGGAGTACTGGATAATACTCATGTTTCATTGTCTGAGAATTATGATGTGGATATTGGTGAGTCTGATTTGAATATCATCAGGAATTTTGCAGCTAGCCTTCATGAGCTGTATCTGACTAAGAATTCTTTGGAGGAATATGTTGATGAAAAGATTAGGGAAGTTGCCCCTAACATGTATGATGTTGCAGGTGCCAATCTTGCCGCCAAGTTGATTGCCCATACTAACGGTCTTGAAAATCTTGCCAAGCTTCCAAGCAGTACAATACAGATTATTGGTGCTGAAAAGGCTATTTTCCGTCATTTGAAGACTGGTGAAAATCCTCCTAAGCATGGTCTTATCTTCCAACATCCAAGTATTCGCGGTTCCAACTGGTGGGTTAGAGGTAAGTTGGCCCGTGCTGTAGCAAGTAAGATTACTATTGCTGCCCGTAAGGATGCTTTCAGCAATGATTATGATCCAAACTTGAAAGTTGAGCTTGATGAAAGAATTGAGGAAATTAAGAAAGCTCATCCATTCCCTGAACGTAAAAAGTCCAAAAAGGATGATGACAAGAAGAGCAGGAAAGGTAAGAAATCTAAAAAGGAACGTGGAAAGAAGAAGAAACGTAACAAGAGAAAGTTACGTAAGGGAGAGTATAATTACTAGGAGGATTTAATATGCTTGTTAAAGAAATTGGTGAAAATGTTTTCCAGGTGGATAATAATATTGCTACTGTGAATTTAACTCCAGGCATCCAGGTTTATCAGGAAAAGTTATTGGAGCATGAAGATATGGAGCTGAGATTATGGAATCCTCGACGTTCAAAGCTGGCTGCAAGCATTATCAGAGGTCTGGAAACTTTTCCTTTCAGGAGAAATTCCAAGGTGCTGTATCTTGGTGCCAGTGCAGGTACTACTCCTTCCCATATCAGTGACATCTGTGCTGACGGCAGGGTGTACTGTATCGAGTTTTCTCCGACTATGATGAGAGATTTTGTAGATGTTTCTGACAGACGTGAAAATCTTCTTCCCATTCTTGATGATGCCACTCGTCCAACAAATTATCAGCATCTGGTTGAGAAGGTTGATATCATTTATAGTGATGTTGCACAAGCTACTCAGACAAAGTTGTTTCTTGATAATTTTAAGCTTTTTTCAAAGGATGATACTGTTGGAATAATAATGATAAAAGCTAGAAGTATTGATGTTACTATGAAACCAAGTGATGTTTTCAAACAGGAAAAAAAGAATTTAAAACAAGGTGGGCTAAAAGTTATTGAAGAAATAAAACTTGACCCATATGAGAAAGATCACATTGCATTTGTTTGCGAAAAATCTTTCTAAAAAAATAAATTATGGTATGTTCAACTCCATAAATAGAGTTCATAACATTGAACATACTTTTTCAACTATTTTTACTGAAATATTATGCTTAGTATCGAAAGGTATTTTCTCATAACCGTCCTCATCAATTATGTATACCTCATTATACTCTGAACCGGGACCGCTGTTATCAACAAGAATGTCATTTGCCACGACAATATCCGTATTATACTTGTTCATACGGTTGATAGACTTTTCAATTAAGAATTCCTCACTTACTCCTGCTTCTGCCTTAAAACCTACTACAAATGTGTCAGGATTAAGTACTTTAATCTCCTTGAGCAATTTTGGTAATTTTGCAAAGTCAACTGTTATATCATGATCTGATGAAAGTTTACTGTCACTGGCATTATTTATTGTGAAGTCGGATATTGCGGCTGCTGAAACATAAATATCAACATCACCTATCCTTTCACAGATAACATCCATCATCTGACCCGTTGATTCGACGTCAATCCTTTCAAAACATTTAGGAACATGTGTATTGACAGTGCCACACAGCAGTGTGACATTTGCTCCCTGACGATATGCTTCTTTTGCTATTTCAACACCCATTTTTCCAGAACTTCTGTTTGTTATGCCACGCATAGCATCAATTCTTTCAAATGTTGCTCCTGTTGCCACAAGAACGTTCTTATCCCTGAGTTTCTGTTGTGATGTTAAACGTTCAACTTCCAAGACAATATCATGTTTTGAAGGGAATTTTGCTTTTCGTTCTGCTTCATTAGGCTCCATGAAGTAAACATGCTCATTATCCTCTTTAATTTTTTTAATGTTGTCCTGAATTGCTTCATACATTGATATGTGCATTGATGGAACAAAGAGTATTGGTGTGTCATATCCACTAGCTGTTAATAATAATGTTGTTACTGTAGTATCTGCAATCTTATGAGCAAACTTACTGATGGTGTTTGCTGTTGCCGGAGCTACCAGTATAAGATCTGCCTGTGCATTAGTTACGTGTTCAACGTAACCTGTTATCTTGGTTACAACCCGTTTTTTTGTTGCAAATTCCATGGACAAAGGCGTGATTATTTCACAGGCGGCTTCTGTCATGAAACATTCCACTTCATAACCATGCCTTTTTAACTCATGTATAAGCTTCAAATCTTCTGTTGCTGCTATACTACCTGTTATACATAATATTATTTTCATTTTATCGCCTTATCTTGAAAAGAAATTATTTATCTGATTTTTAACAGTTGATTCTATTGAATTATCGTTTGAAGTTGTATCTCCTTCTAATGCAAATGTTCCTACTACTAAATCATAACTTGATCTTTGTGTTTCATATGATTCCAATGGTGTTGAGAACAATATCACATATATCTGTCCGTTCTTCATTTGAATCCATGTTGCCACATGCTCCTTTTGTGAACCGTCGGCTTCATTTACTAAATATCTGTGTAAGATTACTGTCTGATTATTTACTGTAGTCTTGGTTTCTTGTATGTTAACATAATTTGGACTGCGTACTAAGTTTTTGTTATTGTTACTACATGCGCTTTGAATATCGGTTCCTAATTCTGTTGGTACAGTCTGCACTAGTACAGAAATGTTAGAATTTTCTTTTGAAGCCACTGCACCTACTGAACCTTCAGCCACACTATTTACCACTTGCCATGTATCTGGATACTGAAATGTTATTCCACCACCGGAATATGTTTCTCCGGATTTAAACAAACCGTCAGTTATACACCCGGATAATGAAACCACTACTATTATCAGTATAGGAATTAATATTAATGTTTTATTTAACTTCATAATACCTTACCCCTAATATGATCTGCTACTTGAACTACTACTTGAACTTCCACTTGACCTGGAGCTTGAACTACTACTTGAACTTCCACTATATTTGGAACTTGAACCGGAGCTACTTCCAGAACTACTGGAGTCTGATGAACTTGAACTTGAACTGGACGAACTTGAAGAAGATCCGCCGGAACTGCTGTATGAATATTTAGTGGATGACTTTTTAGTAGTTGTTTTAGTTGTGTTATAAGTTATATTTGCAGTATCCTGTGATATATTGTTAGTGACTACTGTATCATTGGCACTGAAAGCTGTATCTGTTATTGTAACATTTGAAATAGTATCATTTTGAGTGTTGTTTATGGCAGATATTCCAGCCAGTATTCCTACTCCAAATGCCAATAATATGAATAATATGACTATTGCCCTTTTAGTTTCCTTACTGAACATGTTGGAACGTTGAATTTGACCGTAATCCTTTTCTTCAGTTACAGAATATTTATCAACAAAATCATCATATAATTCTTCTTTTTTAGCTTTTTTTTCCTTAATTGCAGATGATTTGAAACCTTTAGCTTCCTGTAATTTTGATACAGCTTCCCTATTTCCTAATTTCCTTTCATAACGTATTCTTAGAGTATCATACTCTTCAAGAGTTATGTTCCCCTGATTTTTCTGTTCTTCTAACTCTTTTAATTTTCTTTCTATAGTGTGTCGAGAGCTTTTTCTTGCTATTCTAATTCCCCCCAACATTTATAGTTGTATAAGAACCTAATATTTTAAGCATGTTTACTTTAGATTCTAAGCATGACAAAGTATTCTTCATATGCGATTCATTTTTATGTCCCTGCATATCAACATAAAACAAGTATTTACCCAATCCTTCTTTTGATGGCCTTGTTTCAATTTTCGTTAGATTAATATTGTTTCTGGCAAAAATTCCCAATATTTCATATAATCCACCAGGATTATCGTTGTTTAATGAAAATACTAGGGATGTTTTATCATTACCTGTAATTTCTTCCTGTGATTTCTTAGAAATGATAATAAAACGTGTGACATTGTTTTCAAAGTCATTTATATTATAATCCAAGATTTCCAAACCATATCTTTCGGATAATATTTCGTTTCCTATTGCTGCAGCTGCTGAAAATTCTGCCACATAACGGGCAGCGCTGGCCGTACTTGGCATAGGATGAAGTGTTTTATTAAGACCTTGCAAATAATGTCTACACTGTGCTAATGCCTGTTGATGTGAGCATATTTCCTTAATATCATCGATAGAAGTTCCTTTCTGCACCAGGAGATTGTGTTTGATTGGCAATACCAATTCCTTTACAATACTCAAATCAAACTCTGTTAAAGCATCCAGAGTAACCAGTACCGAACCTTCTGTAGAATTTTCTATAGGAACTAATGCTTCATCAATTTCATCTTTTTCTAACGATTCAAAAATATGAATAATACTTGAATAAGGAATGATTGTTGAATCCTTATCAACAACTTTTAAAGTTGCTTCATGTGAAAAAGTACCTTCAGGACCTAAGTAACCTACTTGTTTATTTTTTATCATTATATATTAGTTTGTTTAACTAAGTTGATAATGTTATTGATGAAATCAGGAAAATGTTTTGTTCATAGTATTGTCATCAGGAAGGTTATTTACAATCTTATGACAATATAAATTAAATATTATTATGAAAGAAATTTAGCAAAAATAAGTGATTTATAGAATAATTTATAGAAATAGATTGGATTGGGGCAAGTAAATTTAAAAAAAAAGATTGTTAAAGAGGAATGTTTAGTAATTTCCTCTTTTTCTGTTGAAATCATATATATGTTGTAATAAGTCTGTTTTTGAAACTATACCATGTATCTTATTTTTCTCATCAGAGACTGGCATTCCACTAAATTCTTTTTCTACCATTATTTTAGCTACTTCAGGTATTGTAGCATCCTTAGTGGTTGTTTCGATTGTTTGTGACATTACTTCCTGTACAAACAAGTTTCTTATTTGTGAGTGCTGATATTTTTCTGGTACACGTTTTTTGAAATCTATGACTGTTTTTGCAACATCTTTTGCAGTGATTATTCCAATGATTACTCCTGAATCAACCACTACTAACCTTGCAATGTCATTGTCAATCATAAGTCTTCTTGCATGTACAATTCTTTCATCAGGACCTATGGTAATAACACGGTTTGTCATGATTTCTTTAATTTGTGTCTGTGCAAATGGTTCTAAATCTGCTTCTTTAAGGAAATCTGTTTTAGTTACCATTCCAACCAGTTCATCGTTGTCTATGATTGGAACTCCACCTATATGATTTTCAACCATTTTTTTGAGAACTTGTACTTTGGATTCGGAAACATCGGCTGTGATTATGTCATCAGTCATTATGGTTGAAATTCTCATGTGTGATAATGGAACTTCTTCATATTTTGATGATGCAATTTTTATTGCCATATCTTTTTCTGTAATTATTCCTACAAGTTCATCTGTTTTTGGAGAGATGACAGGTAATCTTGAGATTTTGTGTTTACTCATTAGTTTTAATGCATCAGATATTGTCTGATCTTTACGTACTGTAACTATCCCTTTAGCCATTACATTCTCTATTGTCATTTTATTCAACTCCATTAATTTTTTAAACGTATAATAATACTATACCCTTCCAGATATAAATATTATTTCCTCTTTTAATAATACTTGAAAAGATATATTTTTAAACAATTTTAGATGACAGCTTTTAATAAGTCTCTTATTGTAATTATACCTATTAGTTTTCCAGTATCATCATCGATTACAGTTAGTCCCCTGATGTTTTTATCAAACATTACATCTGCTACTTCACTTAATTTGTCATATTTTGATACGGATATTACATCAGTTACCATTAATTCTTCAATTGGTATATTTACTACGTCGTCTCCTTCATTTGAGAAGAGTTTTGCGAAGAGTTTGTGTTCTCCTATATATTTCAGGATGTCTGATGCTGTTACAAATCCTAGTAATTTGTTTTCAAGGTTTGCTGTTTTTACGTCTGCTCCTACAATTGGGATTCTTCTTAGGGAATTTCTTACCATTATTTTTGTGATGGCTTCTATTTTTGTTCCTGGTGTTGTTGTTATCACGTCGGTTGCCATTACGCTTTGTACGTCAATATTTATGATTAGTTTTTGTAGTTTTTTGACTATGTCTCCTTCAGTCACCATTCCAACGATTTTGTTTTCACTGTTTACTATTGGGAAACCACCTATGTCTTCTTCAAGCATTAATGCTGCGGCACCTACTATGGTGTCTTTGTTGGTCATTGTTTTTACGCCCATTGTCATGATTTCTTTGATTGGTGCGTTTATTGCAGAGAGGAAGTTTCCTTTATGTTTTTCTGTTATGAGGTTGTATTTTTTTCCTCCTCCAAAGAAGTCAAGAATGTCCATTGTAGTTACAATTCCTAATAATTTTCCTGTTCCGGGATCTGTTATTGGAACTCTTCTTATGTCTTTTTCACTCATAAGGTTAGCTATTTCAATTATGGTAGCACTTTGTGATGCTGTAACTACATCTTTTACTGCTATGTTCATTATGTCTCCATCGTTGTCTGCTTTTTTGGTTTGTAAGTTTAAGTTATCATAGTTTTTTAATTTTTTGATTAATTTGTTTTTCATTTTTATCTTGTCTCCTTATGTTGGTTGTAAAATTATGATTGAAGTTTTTTAATTTTAGTTATCAGAGTCATCATCAATACATTCAGAACATAGATATTGACCATTTTTGTCTTCGAGTTGACCGTATACTCCACAGTTTTCGCAAACTCCTTCATCAAGATTTTCATTGTATTCTGTTGAATAGTTTGCATCGTCCTGATAATTTTTTTCGTCGATATTTTTTTGTTCAACGAATATTTCTATGAGTTCTGGTGATACCCGTACAATATCTGTTAATGTCAAAATACCTTTGAACTCTTCACCATCAAATACTAATAATACTTTGCAGTTGTTTTTAATCATTAATGATGATGCTTCGTTTAATGAAGCTTCGGAGTTTATTCCCACATATTTGTCCATTACCATACCAGCAGATATATCCTGTGGTGAAATATTCTTAGATACAACCTTAGAAATGATATTGTTGGTTGTAACTATTCCTTCTACTTTTTCATCTTCTATAACCACGGAACTAATATCATTTTTAGTCATTATATCTGCTATATCTGATATAACTGTATCACTACTTGCTGTTATAACATCACGTGTTACAGCATCCTTAATACCAAAATTGTTATCCATTTCTAATTCCATGTTCATCACTACTCCGGGTTATTAAAAAATTTCTAATAACATATTTAATATTATGTCTTTTGTTATATACCTATTCTTTCTTTATGATGTCTGTTGAGAGTAAAATATTATTTGGTAAGTATACGAACAAAGTATAATTAGTTAGAAAGTATAACCTGATGATTATTAGAGTAAAAATTTAAATAAATGTAAATACAAAGTGTTATGTGATAAGTTAAAGAATCTTTTAAACTTTGACTTGTTGACTTATTTTAATGTCTTTGATTCAAATATTAACTTTTAAAAATAGTTTTAGAAATTGAATGTTTATTCAACTTCCAGGTATTTATGGATTTGTGGAATTATTGAAACGTTATAGTATTTTCCTATGATTTCAGATATTTTGAACAAGTTTTCTTTTGTTGACCATAATGACATCGGACTTACCGGTTGAACAATTATTTCCACATCATCAGAAATCAGGTTGGTTAAATCCTTTAAAATATTCTCAATAATTTTAGTAGTTGTTGTTGGAGATACCACTATTTTAAGGTAATATTTCATATCATTATCTTCAATCACTTTTATTGATTTCAGTTCATTTTCATATACTGTTAACCATTCTTCTTTTGTGTTAAAATGTTCCGGTAATTTAATATCCATAGAAACCATGTCAACCAGACCAACCAGAGATTCCAGATTATCAGGCAATGTAGCATTAGTCTCCAACATGACCTTATAATCGTATTTTGAAAGAAATTCACGTATGTACTCACTGTTTAGTAACGGTTCTCCACCAGTTATTTCCAATGAATGAAAATCAGGAGTCAGTAAAGATTGAATTTCATCATTCAATTCTTCAAAAGTATAATAGCGTCCAATATTCCCCGATTTACTATCCAAGGTATCACAGTACTTACAATCAATATTACACCCTGCAAACCTAATGAATATTTGACGTTTACCTATTAGCAGTCCTTCTCCCTGTATACTGGAGAATATTTCAATTATATTAGAGTTAATTTGAATAAACCCCCACAAGATTATTCATTAAAGTAATAACGATATGATGCTCCCTGACCTATACCTTCATTAACCTGAACTTCAACATAGTTAAGAGTATCCATATCACCAATTTCCTCTACAATCTTTTCAGTTATGTAAACAGACAGGGATTCTGCTGTTGTTGATGGTATAGGCAATAGTACAACATCCTGTTTTGGAAGTTTATACTCAAGACAATCCAATACCTTGAATTCCACAGTATTATCATCATCACAGGTAATTTCCAAGTCAGGACTGTCTACTGGTATCAGCACCCTGTGATCCAATGTTTTGCAAATCTGTCTTGTAACACCTTTGAGAATTTTGAAGTCTATGACAAAACCAAATTTTCCACTTCTTTCACCATCCACTTCAACATCAACAATATAACTGTGTCCATGTATTTTTCCACAGGATTCATGGCCTATTACCATGTGTGCTGCTGAAAATCTTAAATTTGTATGAATTCCATCTAAATTAACTCTCATATTCATTTCTCCTAAAATACCTTAGTTTTTGTAATGTCTTTATCTATTGTTTCAATCATTTCAATGTATGATTCTGCTATTTCATCCTGAATTTTATGAATGTCATCCAGTGACATGCTGTTATCTTCCAGTGCAGATGTTTCTACATCGTCAGGTGTTCCTTTTGTTGTGATGTTTAGTGCAAAATGCATTTTCATTGAACTGATAGATGCTGTTGCAATGGATACTGACAATTTCTTATCGTTTATGAAAATGTCATCACCATCCTGTGTTGTCCTGATCCCATAGTTCAATAACTTGTCTCTTGTTATCATTACCAGTATTCTTTGTCTGTGGTATGCTAGTTTTAAGTTTCCCGGCTGTTCATCGAAGTGTTCCACTATGAAATTCAGCATGTTATCCCCTTTAATGTCCAAACCGACATCTTCATAGTCTATCAGGTTATCTCCCAGTATGTTCATTGGTCCAATCCAGGACACTATTGTAGAATCTTTAACTTTAAATTCTTGAAATGCCCATGACGGGTTTATCTGACTGCCATCATATTCGTTTCCATCTTTCCATTTTAAGTACTGCATCTTATCACTCTATATTATTTATGTAACTATAATCTATTAATATTGATTATATGTTAGGGATGATATAAATTAAGAATAGTAAATTAATGTTATGGATTTTTGATTATGGATATTAGACCAAGATTTTTTATAAAAACAAAGGATAATTTATTTTTTGCAGTTAACACTTACAGTCATCCTAGTACACATTATGTTGCATTTCTTCGTTATGTTCCCTCAGTTGATGGTGAACGTGAACTTGATGGTGTGAAATATAAGAAGCTTTCGAGTGTTGAGGCTTATGATTATGTTAAAAAGCATCATCCGGATTATCTTTTTGACTGGAACGTTGAAGGCAAGAAGATGATGGGCGTGGTCAGGGAAGATGTTGCTGAAGTATTAAGTCCTATTGCCAGACTTAGAGAAATTATTGATTCGTCCGATGATAATGTACTTTATAATAAGATCCGATTGTTATCATCTGTTTTTCATGATGAATCTGGTATCTCCTATGATGATATGGGTGTTACTGGTTCCACTTTACTTAACCTGGAAAATGACACTACTTCAGACATTGATTTTATTGTTTTTGGAGCTGATAATCATAGACGTGCAGTTGATTTGTATTCCCGACTTAAGGAAGAAGAGAACAGTCCTCTTGATAAAATCAGTGGTGATTACTGGAAACAGGTTTATGATAAAAGAATTAAGGATGATTCCATGACTTTGGAAGAGTTTGAATGGTATGAGTCCAGGAAGAATAATCGTGGCCTTATAAATGGTACTCTCTTTGATATCCTGTTTACGGGAAATCCTGATGATATTGTTGATGATGAGGAAGTGTATTTTAGGCCTTTGGAAAAAGTTACCATAAAGTGTAAAATTGTTGATGACAGCAGGTCTTATGATTCTCCAGCTATATATTATGTGTCTGATGTTGAAATTTTAGAAGGAAGTAACATAAATATTGAAAAAATATTATCTTTTACGCACACTTATACTGGAATTGTTAAGAATAATGAAAGAGTTATTGCATCTGGTGTATGTGAGGAAGTGACTAAAAAAGATTCTTCAAAAATTTATAATTTGATAGTGGGCACTACCAGAGAATCCATAAATGAATATATTAAACTTGAAGAAAATCCTTTAAAAAAATAGTTATAATGAAAGCAGATTATAATGTTTCATTGACTCTGTTTATATCAAATTTAGCAGTGTTTGCTACTGTCATTACTGCCATTACTCCTGCCTGAACCGGATCAGTAACTACCAGGTCTGCATGTTCTCTTACAGAACCCACCATATTCAAACTTATTATTTTTACACCATAATTATATTTTATTTCATCTATTGC
>CAZUHM010000045.1:0-995 GCA_964620575.1 uncultured Methanobacteriaceae archaeon
GTATTATTGTAAAAAATAATTTTATAAATCAAAACACCCTCATGTTATTTAATTTAGTTTTTTTTAATATTTAATTTTTCTGATATATCTTGAATGATATTAAATTAAAATCCTATAAGTAAATAATATTGTAATCATGCAGTCAGTTGAAATTTTTAGTTCTTCAAAAATTAATATCTAACATGTTTTCTCTAAATTCATTTAATAGAACTTAAAAAATAATATATATAAAATCAGATATAAGTAATATATTGTATTAATTTCAAAAGATTAAAGGAATGAAAAAATGAATAAAAACGAAATATCAAAGATTTTCTTATTCATTTTGCTTGTAATGTTATTGGTTGGAATAGTTTCTGCTACAGATAATTCCACTAGTAATGTAAATGCAGTATCAGAAGAGGAATCTTCAAACATTGCTTCGAGTAATATGAATAGTCAATCATCTGATATAAGTAGTAATGAGAATATAATAAATGAAAATAATGATATTAATGATAATAATGGAAGTAATATTACTACAGATACCAGGGAATCTTCTACAATTACTGTAAAAAGTACTAAGAAGGTTTATGTTGATGATACTGTAACCATATATGGAAAATTATCATCTGACTTAAAAAACATTACAAAGACAAAAATTACAGTTCAAGTTGGTTCACAAACTTATAATTTGAAAACCACAAGGTATGGTAACTACAACTTAAAAATAAATGCTTCCACACTAGGAGAAAACATTATTATTGCTAGTTATTCTGGATCAGATTATTATAGGCCATGTAATGCTTCAACAAAATTTATTGTAAATCAGAAAACTACTATAATAACAGTTGGCAGTACAAAAAACGTTTATGTTGGCGATTCTGTTAGTATTTATGGTAAATTATCTTCAAGAGGAATAGGTCTGCCATATAAAAATATTACTATTACGACACAAAATCAGAACTTCACAACTACTACCAGTAAGTATGGAAATTATAATATTAAGATTACAG
>CAZUHM010000045.1:1095-16212 GCA_964620575.1 uncultured Methanobacteriaceae archaeon
ACTACTTATAATGTCAACCAGAAAAACACGACAATAACAGTTGGCAGTACAAAAAACGTTTATGTTGGGGATACTCTTAGTATTTATGGTAAATTATCTGCAAGAGGAATAGGTCTGCCATATAAAAATATTACTATTACGACACAGAAACAGAACTTCACAACTACTACCAGTAAGTATGGAAATTATAATATTAAGATTACAGGAATACTGAAAGGAAACAACACGTTACAAGTATTTTATGACGGAACAAATATGTATACGAATGCTACAGCAACAACTACTTATAATGTCAACCAGAAAAACACGACAATAACAGTTGGCAGTACAAAAAGTACACAATTAGGAGGAAACTTCAGCATATACGGTAAAATTTCTGCTCGTGGTATTGGATTGCCCTTTGCTAATATAACAGTAAATGTTGGAGACAATAATTACAATATTACCACAAGCAGATATGGAAACTACAACATAAAGGTTATTGCAACAACGGCAGGAAATAATACTATAACAGCAAATTATAATGGTACAAAAGTATACACAGTATCTAATGCTTCAACATTCTGTAATGTAAAGAGTAGTTATGATATATCTTTAAAAACTTCATTAGTGAAGAATTATGTTGAAATAGCATATGATAGTGGTAATGAAAATGCTATTACCAAAAGAATTTCAACAGTAAATGGTTTGCCTGATATTACTAAGTTAGGTAGTGATTATCAGTATGCTAATGAAACAGGTACATATACTATTCTTGGTTCTGAAATACGTCGTGTGATGAAACTTGACTCACAATGTCAGGAGTTATATGGTTTTACTCCTAAGTACACATTCTTTAGAGCAGTTGGCAGTAATATTAAGTATGTTATCAGTCGTGAAAAATGGAATGTGATTGTCAGAGAACTTAATGCTTATCATGTAAAAAAAGGTTATACTGCTGTTGACACACCATATGCTATTACAGTATATTTAGGAAATCATTACAGATATTATCCTGTTTATTATGATGCTCAGGAGTATATTAATGGTCATCAGTACACCTGTGGACCAACGGCTATGAGTATGATAAGTCAAGCATTGAATTGGTATAGTAGTGAAAGAAGATTAGCTTCAGTATATTCAACTACTGCTAGTGAAGGTACAAGTGAGAGTTCCATTATTTACAATTCGCCTATTGTGCAGATGAAATTAACTGATATTTCAGATAATAAGAAGTCTGTAATAAATACGTTGACATCAGGTAAAATGGTATTCTGGCATATTAGAGGTCATTACATGTGTGTAATTGCCTATAATAAAGTTTCAGATAAATTCTTATGTTTAAATCCTAGTGGTCCAAGTCATAATATTTCAGCTGTAATGTGGGCAAACTGGACTGAAATGATGAATACAGATAGAGGATTGAAAGAAAATGGTTTTATGGCAGTTACTCCTTATTGGAATATGAATAATTCACAGAAGACTCTGATAAGTAATTATTATTATAATATGGGTGGAAAATATGTTGCTCCTGCAAATCTTGAATATCCAAATGTTGGTAGTAGCTTATCTAATGTAACTGTTAATAAGACGAGTAGTATAGTGACAACTACTGTTAAAACAACTTTAAAAATGAATGTTTCATTAACAAAATCTAATAATAAGTTAAATGGTGGTATAGTGTCTTTTTACTTAAATGGTAAGTATATAGGTAATTCAACTCTTAAAAATGGATTATGTTCTTTGAGTTATGTTTTATCAGATTCTGTTGGTAAAAAAAATATTATCACTGCTAAATATACTGATGAAAATTCATATATTATTCCAGTTTCCAGTTATATTTAAATTTTCAGTAGGAAAAATCATTTACATTCAAACTGACTGATTTTTTGTTGATATAACAGTTCTTTTAATGAGAACTGTTTTTATTAACTTTACTTTTTTTAAATTCAATGATATTTTATTGTTTTCTTCTATATATTTATATAGAATATTGATTATATTATATACTATACCCTTAGGGGTACGGGTAAAATTAATTTAAACCCAAATTATTAAACAACATAATATCATTTAAAATCACATATTTATAAGACGGAATGTTTAACATAGTATTTACTGGCCAGTAATAACATATAATTATTGGTTAGTTAAACATAACACTTTTTTTATAGAATTTTTTCATCAATCAAAAATAACTATTTCTAATAAAACTAAAAAAAGAATGAGAAAAATATTATTAGATAATAATACTAATTATATTTACTTAAATTTGAAACTGGTTGCCATTTGATGTAAACTTCAACAGTTTCACAGTTATATACATTTTTATTAATAATAATAGGTTCATCATGCCAGGCTAAAGTATTTTGTTTTAAATACTCTTCACCATCAATTTTACAATTTAAATAATCTACGTAAACAGGGAAACGATGACCTAGACGATCCTTCACATCCATAGTTCTTAATTCAAAACGTAAATTACCATCATTAATACATTTTATCTTAAATGAAATCTTACCCTTCCTACTGGTTAAACAAGAACCTTCACCTTTTTCATCATTAAACCAGGAAGGAGTCGTTATCTGATGATGACTATCAGAAATATCATATAACTTAATTCTATTAGTTACAGTACCTTCATTTTTAATATCAATCCGGGCTGTAAAATACTTTCTTAACAAGTCAATAAATAATATCAGTTCATCATCATTGTTATCAATAGTTAAAAATGATTTAAGCCAGTCAATATCCGTGTTATAACTTATTTCTTGACTGTGTTCAATATCATTAATAATTTTTACAATACTGATTGCTGCATAGATATCATTATAATACTCTTTTTTATTAGTAAAGTTATATTCATAAATTAAACTGTATACATCATTAGATAGATATTTGAGAAGATTATGTTTAAATGAATTGGATCTGAAAATCTTTGATAATAATTTATATATCTCATCATCATCATTCACATCATTATATTTGGATTCATCTAAATTAAATCCTTCAATAGATTCATATGAATTTTTAGTGAAAGGCTGTTTGTCATTGATTTCTTTAATATAATTGAATGCTTTATCATCAATTGAATATTCATCATAATTGTATTTTAATAAATCAGGACAATACCTTTGAATGATAAACAGATAAACTAAGTTGTCATCATCAAGTTTTTCAGTGTCTATTTTTTGTAAATCATTATCCATAAAGGGATTTAAATTTATTTTATTAAACAGATAATCTTCAACATTGGATTTTCCTAATTTGTTTCTAAGGATAGTTTCATCATTGAATTTTTTGAAAAAGTCCTTTGAATAAATGTCATAAATTTTTAAATGTTTCTGAAACTTATGAAGAGTATCCCAAATACTTTTTTCAACAGTTTCTGAAAAAGTTTCAGAATATACTTTAGACCGAATAATATATTCCTCTAGGAATTTATCGATATTTTCAAGATAACTTTTCTTAATAATGACATCATCAGTATTTAATGAAAAGATGTTTTCATCATATGAAATAGTATTAAATCCAACTTGTTTTTGAGAAGCTAATTTGGTAAAGAAAGACTTTTCTAATGAAACGTTAATATCATCAATCTTTTTACCGGTAACGGTTCTAATATTTAAATTATAATCCTTAGCAATGTCCGATAATATTTCTTCATTAGCAGATGATAACTCTTCATTATTTATGTAGATGTTTTCTGGATTTACATTAGCATTTAAAGCTAGTGTAATTAATACCATGGATGATAAATCATTATTAAAATCAAGGTAAAGATAATTATCCTTAATAATATTTCTATATATTGATACCCATTTATTAAACCAGTTATCTAAACAGGATAAAGATTCTTTTGTACCAAATTCTATAGAAGCATCATCAGGAGAAATGTCTTCATAACTTATTGTTTTATCTTCAATATTAATTAAAACTTTATTGTTTGAAGGAATTAACTGAATTTCATTAATCAATGTTTCATCAAATGAAAATGATGATGATTCTGAAGAGATAAGGGTTTTTGCATAGTTATAATTAAAGGTAAGTATGAATTTGTCTTTAAGATATTCTTCTAATTTTTTAAATGAATTTGATATTGCAAAATAATCATCATGTTCAAACAGGTATAACGCATAACTTCCAAGTGAATCTTGAGATATGGAAATCATTTTTGAATCATTATTGATAGAAATATAAGATCCGTTACCACTAAGTTCAGCATCCTCTTCTATTTTTTTACTAATATGTATATTATCATTAATTATTGTGTATCCATAAAATTCAGATTGAACCTTTTCTAGATTATCTGATTCTATTATGAAGAATTCATCTTTAATTTCTTGATTAACCATAATTATCATCCATTGAATATTCAGAGTTAAGAATGATTAGTATATTTAGATTATTCAGTATGAAAACGTGTCTTTATGTAGTACTCTTTCTTATATTTATTTTCGACACTTTTATAACGATTTCTTAACTTAAAAATTATATATTTCAATAAGTGTTCTTTATACTAATTATATAAAGAATTGTTTATAAAAACTTCTAAAATATCTTTTGCAATATTAATTGTACTTAATTCTGTATTATCTACTAAAGTAGTTATTGAACATTCCAAAGGCTTCTGTTATAAAAATATTCGTCAGTTTGAAATATTTTTTCTCCTTCACAGAATGTATGGTTAAAAACTACTTAAAATTATTATAATCTTTAAAATAATTTTGATTTTTTATAAAAAATGGTTTATTGTTAATTATAGGTTTATATTTATTCCTATTTAATGCTAATGCTTTTTATTTGGGAGTTAATGAGAAAACATATTATTATTTTTTTAAAAATATATTTATTTGAATTAAGTCATTCTTTAATATAATAACTTCTTTTTAAGCAAACATTTATATACCTTGGGGGGTATAGTATATAGTATACCTATAGGGGTATAGGTAATTACAAAATTCGTTAAAAAAACTATGATCTAAACTTATACAAAGGAGGAATAAAATATGGTGAGAACAGCAGACGATTTAAATATAGGTGAAACAGGAATAATCAAAAAACATAAAATTAGTGGAACACTAGGAAAACATTTAAGAGAAATGGGATTAATTAATGGAATTCCTATAAAATTAGAAAGAAAAGCACCATTAGGTTATCCACTTGCTATCAGAATACAAGGATTCACTTTAGCATTAAGAAAAGAAGAAGCTCAAGCAATTATATTAGAATAATTACGGCTTCTTTTTAATCCTATTTCTTCAACACCAATTAATATAACGATTTTTTAAAAATACGAAAACATTTTATACATTTCAAATCTTATTTTATAATATTTACATATCTTACATTTCTGAAAAATATAATATCATTGATACTTCTAAAATAAATATTTTTCAAACAATTTAAAATAGTCAAAAAAAGTTATAAAATTTATTAATTTGATTTAAACTATTTCTATTCTAATAAAATTAATTAAACTAAATTGAATATATTAATCATTTTTGGTTGATATTTTTATATAATATGATAATTATAATAATAATTATACCTAAAGGGGTATAGGTATAGTATTGATGTTGAATAATCATTTAATATCTTTTTGATTAAAAACAACTAAAATTAAAAGATTAAAACATCAAGCAAATAATAATAAAGTGGTGATAAAATGAACATATTCTTTAAATTCGGAAAAATAATTTTTTTAATCCTGGGTTCAGTATTAATATTACTAGCTTTATTTTTCGAACATTTCTCCAATATTGAACTAACTAACTAACAAAAATAAAAATTTTCTTTTTTTTATTCTTATATTAATTTATTGAAACACAACCAATAAAATATATAACGTAAATATAATTATATCTTTAAAAATCTAAAAAACAAGTAAAATTTACGGAGTTTAATTTTTTTAGAAATAAAAGAAAATAGAATGATCTATTATACTTTTATTTTTAATAAGTTTTAGATAGGAATGTATTTAATTTTACACCCTTTATGAGCAATATTATATCTTAAATTTAAGTATATATACCTATGTTAACGGAGATAAGGAATAATTAAATCATATTAATTTAATGTAAATTAAATTGAAAAATTCTTACAGGTATATCTCAAAACTAAATATACTCTGCTATCCTATCATTTATCATATCAACTATGTCATCTTCGGCTTTTAATGGATTCAAATAAATTATATTTCCATCATAATCTATTTGTTTTTCTTTTTTAGGATATTCAAAGTCTAATTTTGAAGGTTCTAAACCTAAAACGTTAGGTATATCACTTTTAGTATGTAAACCATCAGCTAAAAATACTGGTAAAACTATTATATTTTCATATCCTTTATCCTGTAATTTTTTAAATGATTCGGGGATAGATGGTTTTTCTATTCTCATAAAACTTAGTTCAACATCATAATCTGGAATTCTTTCTTTAGTTTTTTCTGCTATTTCTACTAGTACTTCTTTACCAAATGGTAAACTGCTGCCATGTCCTATTAACAATATTCCAGTATTGTCGTTACTAATTTCATCCTTTGATAAATGTTCGTTGATTCTTTTTTCAACTATATCAACTATTTTATCATCAGCTTCAAATGGTTCCAAGTATATAACTTCACCATCATAATCGATCAAATCTGATTTTGCTTCCCGTTCTTCTTCTCCATGATGGTGGTGGTGATGGTGGTGATGATGATGGGTATGCGAGTGTCCTTCTCCTAAATGTTCATGTGGTAATCTAAGTATTGTTGGAATATCTACTTTGGTATGTACACCATGAGCTAAAAATGCTGGAACTACGATGATTCTTTCTATATCTTGTTCTTTAAGTTTGTTAACCTGTTGGGATATATTTGGAAGTACTAATTCCATAAATCCACTTTCTACTGTATTGTCAATTTTTTTATCAAGTTTTTGTGCTAATTCAGAAACTACTTCTTTATTGTAAGGTAATTTACTTCCGTGACCTACTATTAAAATTCCTGTTTTATTTGTCATATCATTTCCTCTTTAATCTTATAAAAAAAAATTGCATATGTATTACTTTTTTAATGATTTTTCAAATTTTGTATTACTTTCGTATCATTATTTATTAATCGTATTTATGTTAAATATAGTAAATATATTTTTCCATAAAAATCAAATTAAAAACAGCATATAATCAATTTTGAATGAATAAAAAGAAATAAAAATTATAAAAAAATACTTAAAAATAAAAATCCAGATTAACAACTCTAATCAGTTTACTTGAAAGATTCCATTAGGTAAATTTATATTATCCGTTAAAATAAATAACATAAAAAATAAAAGAGTAATATATAAAGTTTTAGGGCGATTACATGAAATATAACCAGATAGGAAAAACAGACATAAAAGTCAGTCAAATAGGATTTGGTGCAGAATGGATGGATGGAAAAAAGTATGAAGATGTAGAAAAATTAGTTAAATACTGTGAAGAACAAGGAATAAACCTTCTGGATTGTTGGATGTCAAATCCAGAAGTAAGAAGTAGTTTGGGAAAAGCAATACATGAAAACAGAGATAAATGGATAATTCAGGGACACATTGGTTCAACATGGCAAAAAGAACAATATGTTAGAACAAGAGATATGGAAGAAGTAATTCCAGCATTTGAAGATTTACTTACAAGACTACAAACAGATTACGTTGAATTCGGAATGATACACTATGTGGATGAAGTGGAAGAATATGAAAAAATAATGAATGGAGAATTCATCGAATATGTAAGAAAACTAAAAGAAGAGGGAAAAATACTACATATAGGACTAAGTACACATAATCCGGAAGTAGGAATTAAAGCAGCAAACAACCCCGAAATTGAATTGATAATGGTAAGTGTTAATGCAGCATTTGACATGATGCCACCAGTAGTACTGGATGACTATTTTGAAAAAGAAAAATATTCAGATGAACTTGGAGGAATTCAGCCAATAAGATCACAACTATACCAAACATGCCTAGATACAGATACTGCACTAACAGTTATGAAAGGATATGCGGGTGGAAGACTGTTTAAAGAAGAAGACTCTCCATTTGGTGTTGCAATGACTCCAGTACAATGTATTCACTATGCTTTAACAAGACCATCAGCAAAATCCATACTGGTAGGATTTAATGATATTCATGAATTGGATGGAGCATTAAAATACTTAACAGCCACAGAAGAAGAAAAAGATTTCTCTAAAATATTAACAACAGCACCAAAACATTCCTATCTTGGAAAATGTACATACTGTGGACACTGTGCACCATGTCCAAAAGGAATAAACATAGCAATGATAAATAAATTCTATGATTTGGCAAGCATGCATGATGAAGTACCTCAAAGTATTCAAGAACACTACAACAACTTAGAAGATCATGCATCAGATTGTTTTGGATGTGGAAAATGTGAAACCCGATGTCCTTTTGGTGTAGAAATAATCGAAGTAATGAAGAAAGCAGATCAATTATTTGGTAAATAAAGTATATTTTATGATATTTCTTTATCCTTGGGTTGATTTGTTTTGAACAAATCATTATATACTTATAAACAGATATATCAATAATATAAATAACAGGGAAAAAATAGGATGACTGAAGAAAAATGGAATAGTAATCTTAACTTTATACTTGCAATGATAGGTTCAGCCGTAGGTCTAGGAAATATTTGGCGTTTTCCTTATGTTGCCTATACAAATGGTGGAGGAGCATTTTTAATTCCATACATCATTTCTATTATAGCAATAGGAATACCCTTATTATTTGTAGAATACGGTGCAGGATACAAGTTTAAAGCAGGAATAAGTAAAATAACACATAAAATTAACAAGAAATATGAGTACATAGGATGGTTCATACAAGTATCACCATTTCTTATACTGACGTATTATGTTTGTGTAGTAGCATGGGATTTAATATATGTGCCACTAAGTGTATTTAAAGGATGGGGAGCAAATCCTGAAAACTTCTTTAACACAGTGATCTTGGAAAGTTCATCAAACATTAGTGGACTATTTCATATATCCATATATGTTTTCATAGCAATGCTCATAATATGGTTTGTCATATGGTATATATCACATAAAAACTTAAATGATGGTGTCGGAAAAGCAAACAAAATACTAACACCTTTATTATTTGTAATGATGATAATAATAGTATTCTTTTCTTTAACATTGCCTGGAGCATTTAACGGAGTTTCAACATTATTAACACCGGATTGGAATTCAATATTAAACCTTAGAATCTGGTCGGTAGCATTTGGACAAATATTATTCTCATTGAGTATAGGAATGACAATCACATTAGCTTATGCCAGTTACTTGCCAGATGATACAAACATACCGAGAAGTGCTTTAATAGTAGCAATATCAAATAGTAGTTTTGAATTATTTACAGCAGTAGGAGTATTTAGTATATTGGGATATATGAGCACAACAAGTCATATACCAATAGATCAATTAGTATCTCAAGGAACACAACTGGCATTCATTGCATTCCCTCAAATATTTAATGTAATGGGATTTATTGGATGTATTATGGGACCGTTATTCTTTTCATGTTTATTGTTTGCAGGAATCACATCAAACATTTCCATCATCGAACCATTGGCATTATCTCTAAAAGATAAATTTGGTTTTACAAGGTCAAGAGCAGTTACAATTATATGTTTAGTTGCATTTCTAATATCAATGCTGTTTGCTACAAATTATGGTTCTACATTACTGGGAATATTTGACACATTTACAAATCAGTTTGGTCTATTATTAAATGTAGTGTTACAGACAGTAGTTATTGCAATAATATATGGACTGGAAAAATTACTGCCTGGTATTAATCAAAATGCAACATTCCTAAAGTTGGGAAGTAAATGGAAAATATGGGTATCATACTTTATTCCAGTGTTAGCATTTTTGCTATGGCTAGATTCACTACGGACAAATATATTATCATTGGATCCAGGTACAATATCAATAAATCTAATATTATTGGTAATAATGTTTGTACTGCCAATAATCTTAACTAAATTACCAGCAAAAACGGATGATTACTAAAAAATTCATCCAAACTTTTTTTTTAAAAAAATTTTTCAAAAAAATAGATTTCATAAACCTATTTTAATGCTTCAACATCAATAGGTTCTTTTTCAAATAATTCAAGTTCAGTATCACTAACAGTATTTAAAACTAGTTCGTCAGCTTCATACTGTTGAATTAACTTTTTATATTCTTCATCATCAGGTTTTTCATCTTCCTGATAATATTTGTCAGTGACAACAACTTGATTTTTAATTATGGAAACGTGATATTTATATAACATTATAACACCTTATGATTCGTATAAATGTTTTTCAAGTTCTTCTTTAATATTCTCTGGAATTGGAACTTTCTGTTGTGTATTAAAATCAAAATGTACAAGAATAGCAATACCTGTAGCTTTCAAGACATCATTTTGCCAAGCTTCCTGATAAACTTTAACCGAAGAATTACCAATATTCTTAATGAAAGTTCTAACTTCAACATCATAACCATAAAAAATCTGGTCTAAATAATCTACTTCTGTATGTACCATTATCAGATTCCATGTTTTCGGATTTAAATCCATTTTGGGATTGAATATTTTGTAAAATGAATTTCTGGATGTTTCAAACCATAATGGTAAAGATGTATTATTTACATGACCTAACGAATCAGTATCTCTAGAACTAACATCTATAATACTTTTGAACATAATAATTATTTATCTACTTCTTAACTTTTATTCATTTCTACAATAACATTTTAATGAATGATTTTAAATATAATAATAAGAAGGATTGGTTAAGAAAATGAATAATATTATTAAAAAGACGCCAATAGCAATCAGTGGATTGTTGTTAGCAACATTATCCCTCTCAAACATATATCAAAGTCAAAATATCAAAACTACAGTATTTCTGATAGGAACAATAATAATTCTGATATTGCTTGCTAAAAGCTTATTATACCGTAAGATAATATCAAAAGAATTAAATCAACTGGTTGTACTCAGTACATCAGGAACATTCTCTATGGCATTAATGCTATATAGCACATTCATCATAGGGTATAACTATAATGTTGCATTATTTATTTGGATTCTAGGCATCATATTACATGCACTGTTAATATGTATTTTCACTTACAAGTATATTCTAAAGAACTTCAATATAGAGAATGTATATGGCAGTTATTGGGTAGTATATGTGGGAATTACTATGGCAAGTATAACGGGACTGTCATTTAACTTACAAAACATATCGTGGATATTCTTTCTATTTGGATTTACAGTAATGATACCAACTTTTATACTAGTCACATACAGGTATATCAATTACCCAGTAAAACTTGAACAAAACAGGCCTTTAATATGTATTTATGCAGCCTTATTCAACATACTTATTGTTGGATATGTAAATAGTTTTACCGTTATAAACATTAACTTTCTACTAATATTATACTCGATTGCATCAATATGCTACATCTTTTCATTATATAAATTCGTTTCATATATTAGGATGCCTTTTTATCCAAGTTATAGTGCATATACATTTCCATTCGTCATCAGTGCAATTGCTTCAACAAAAGTTTTAAGTATCTTAAATTATAACCAAATGATTCAATATGTCGTATGGATTGAAATGCTAATAGCTACAATGCTTGTAGTATATGTATTTATCAGGTACTGTCAGAATGTGCTCTTAAAATAGATAAGAATTATCAAATATTGATTATCCTTCAATTTTTTTAATCATTTTTTCTGCTTTTTGTGCTGTACTAGTAACATGGGATGATAAACTAATTCTTTTAATGGCTTCTAGCATCATTATAACTTGATCAAGATAAGAATAAATATCACCAGGATAAATTACAAGTTCATATTCTCTTTTAAATTCCTTACTAATTTCCGTGGGACTCCAACCCTGTAATCTTCTTTCAATAATGTGTTTAGATATGTTTTTTTCTATACAATTACAATTCAGTGGATAATCACAGTCACATTCCATAAAATCATGGATAATATTATTTATTTTATTAATCAGATTCCTGGAATTAGAATACTCATGAGCACCAGTAAATAAAATTCTCTTGTTAAAATCTGTGAATAATCTTGTACCTCTAATATTAATATCAGTTATTTTAGAAATATTTTTAATAATATATTGACTTAAGTATACATTTCTTATTTTTTCCAGGGATGTAACTATATCAAATATATCCTCATATAAATTATTTCTAATTATGTCAGCTTCCCGAATATTTATAAATGACTTACTGATTGCCTTACCGTAATTTGTTGCATTATAAGTATCATTAATATGGTCATATGTAATCATATTCTTTTGTTCTAACAAAGAAAGGGCTTCATTAAACATAATTGAAATCCACAGATTATCATAATAATCCTCCAGTTCTTCAACAATTAAATTAGGTATGGCACATATATCTGACAATACCTGTTCATAGACAACCAAATCACTATAGAATACATGTATATTTAAAAATACACTTTCAAATAATTTTATTGCAACATTAGATTCATTTAAATCATTAGGATAATTTTGATCTTCCACTAAAATAAATACATGTCCAATATCATGATATGTTGGTCTTCCTGCTCGTCCCAACATTTGATGAAAATCATTAACATTTAACCAGTCATAACCCATTCTTAATGATTCAAATATTACCATGGATGCCGGAAAGTCTATACCATTTGCAAGAGCACTTGTTGTGACTATCGTTGAAATTTCCTGATTTATAAAAGCCTCCTCTATCATTAACTTCCTTTCATAAGTTAATCCTGCATGATAGTATTCTGCTTTAACGCCATTCTTCTTAAGATTCTTAGTTATTATCTGTGTTTTTCTTCTTGAATCTGTGAAAATTATTGTTTGACCATGATATCCCTTTGATGAAAGCATTTCAAATTCGTTTTCACATAATTTCTTAAGCATATTGTTTTTGTCTTCACTATTTTTAACATTTAAAAGGTGACGTTCTATTGCTACGGGTCTTTTATCATATTCAACTAATTTCATATCAAATTCTTCAGATAGCGTTTTGGAATTTTTTATTGTTGCTGATAATCCGATTATCTGTGATTGTGGATATATTGTCAATAATCTATGTATTAAACCGTTTAGTCTATGTCCTCTTTCTTCATTTTCTAACATATGTATTTCGTCAATAATTACTAATCCTAATTCTTCCAAGTCTCTGTAATTACCGCTTCTAAGAATATAATCTAGTCCTTCATATGTAGCGACAATTATGTCTGCATCTTTCGCCGGTTCATCTTCAATAAATAATTCATGCTTATCTTTGATTCTGTTATGTCCTACTTTAATGACTGTTTTTAATCCTAATTTTTCATAATATCTTTTAAAATCCCTATATTTCTGATTTGCAAGTGCAACTAGAGGAGATAAATATATCATCTTTTTATTATCCAGAGCTTTTGGAATTCCAGCAAGTTCTCCAATCAATGTTTTTCCGGAAGCTGTCTGTGAAACTACTAATAAGTTTTCATTATCCAATAATCCATTTTTTATTGCAGATATTTGGACTGGTAATAATTTATCTATTCTTTTGTTTAATTCTTCTTTAAATTCCAGGGGTAAGTTTAATTCATCTACGGTTATTTTTTCGTATTCTTCTTCTGTTGCTGGTAAAACATCATATAATGTAAATTCTTTGTTTTTTAATGGATTGTATTCTTCTTTCATCAATTCTATTATTTCTTCTATTTTTTCATGTTTCTTGAGTATTATATCTAATTTGATGTTTTTGTAGTCATCGTAGCCGTTTTGATTAATAGCTTTTTTAATAATTTTTTTTGCACATTTTTTACATAACAGTTGCTGTTTATAGGTGTAATGATTTTTTTTCAGTATTTGTATTTTCTTTTGCTTTTCACAGTTTTCGCATATTTCCATTATGTTGTATCTTATGTTATGTTGTTTAAGAAATTGTGCTAACATTTTATCTTTTTTAGTGATAATTATGTTCTGTTTTTTTAGTATTTTTATTAATTCTTCGTTTGTTATTATTATGTTGGTGTTATCTTTTTTTAATTCTATGTTCCATAGTTCTATTTTGTTTTCGATTTTTTTTAGTGTGAAAAAACCATTTATTTTGGGTTTTCTTGTTTTGTATATTGATTGTTTTTTTCTTTTTTCGATGTTGTATAATTTTATGTCTTCACTTGTAGGTTTTAGTATAATCACTTTTGTCACCACCATTTAATTTATCAATAATTAATACATAGTTTATAAAAAGTATTAAAGTTAATTATATAAAAAGTTATTAATAAATATAACTAAAAGTAATACAATTATTATTTTACTAAACATTTTTCAACGGAAATAATAAAATTTTTCATAAATAATTATATAAATTGAAATTAATAACTATTACTAAAAGGGGAATAAAGATATGAGAAGAAAAAAGAAACAAGTTAAAATATTAAGAGATGATAAACTCGACAAAACACAAGAAGAAATAATACAAGACATCAAAAAACGAATAATCAATCTCACAGGACCATTAGAAGAAAAACATGAAGAAAATAATATAATATTCACAACAAGAGGAATGAGATTTGCAACAATAAAACCAGAAGAAGACTGTGTTAAAGTAATATGTGAACTACCATATGATAGAATATTGGATATGTCCAGAAAATGTGAAGTAGAACCATACAAGGCAGAAGATCAAACAGATGTAGTTACATATAAACTTGAAACTAAATTTGATGTACAATACGCTGTAAGCATAGTACAGCAATCATATAAATACAGAACAAGACTAAAACTAGATTAAAAATGATAATTGCTATGTATAATTAATCAAAATTATTATAAACTAAGAACAGGAAATTATGGAAACAAAATAAAGCTAGGACCCCACAAAGTCATCTCCACAGCTAGTCTGCTGACTCAGACCAAACACTTTCAGAGATGGCATCTTCAACATGATCTGAAAAACATTACTTTAAAAAAAGCAGCAGCTGGTTTTGAAATAAGATCTGATAAAGTAGGAAACTAGATGGGATAGCATAGACTTTTTTTTAGGCTACGCCATGCAGCATGAAGGACCTTAGATCCCGGACC
>CAZUHM010000046.1:0-16163 GCA_964620575.1 uncultured Methanobacteriaceae archaeon
AACACAGCCACAATAACAGGAACATTCCAAAGCAGTAGTGGAAAACCACTACCAGTAACACTAACCATCAACATCAATGGAAAAAAATACACAACAAAAAGTGATACAAACGGAACATTCACACTTAAATATAAGACAATTGCAGTAGGAACAAACAATGTAACAGTATCATATGCAGGAAACGCCAAATACAAAGCAACCACAACGAAGACAACATTCAATGTAATTGCAAAGACAGCATAATAAAAGTAACTGTTTTGGCCTAAAGTAAGAAGGAATGTTGTAAATAATAAAATAGTGAGATTTATTAAATCTTACATAACCTCCCAAACATCCTTTTTTTTAACTAAATTTTCAATCATAGATTTTATACACATATAATATAGTGATGTTTTTCTGAATTTGAAACTTACCTAATTAACTAACTCTTATCATTTCAATATCTTTAAACCGCCCACCTCTTAATCTGTATATATATGAGTCATCATAATGTATATTAAATTATACAAATAATCATCCGTAATAATAAGGATAACAAAAACAAAGCTCTTTTTAATTAAACAATACTAATCATTTAATCAACAAAAATAAAAACAGTTTATTAAATTTATTATTTTAAGTAAATGAGTAAAATTCATCCCCGTGGATATGGACATTGCCCTAAAAAATTTTAAATATCGCCCCTCCATATAATTACGATAATCATATATTATATGATATTCTTTCTTCAGAACTAATAAAATTAATCGAGATTAACAACACGACTGAAATATTTTTCGATAGAACCAAAAATAATGAAGAAAAAATCATTAAATTCAACAATAGGATTATGAAAAATCTTTTTAATGTCAATAATTTTAAAGTTACAATCAAACAAGCAGATTCACTAAAATACAAAGGAATACAAATAGCAGACATAATCTCATGGTCTACTTATCAATATATGGAAAATAATAATAAGGAATATATAAACCTAATTGATAATAAAACAATAAAAGTAGTATTTGAAGATTAGAGAACTCTTATGCCATCGATTACGCCCCTCATCAGGACGAGGACATAAAAGATAATAATTTTTACCTCCTAAACCTTACAATATGATTTATATAAATAGACTATTTAAATGTTATCTCATTTTATGGACTCTGTAGAAATCCTTTGTTTGAGTGAAGTATGAGTATTACCAAAATATAAACTTCATAACAGAGGGAAGTATTTTATTTCAATGTTATCCTAAATTCCATCCAACACCAATATTGTTTACTCATATTAAACAATAAGTGCTTTCATACGATTCCTGCCTAATTGCCGCCAACGCTAAGCATAGTAACTGGTACAGGCTATCCCAGGAAAACACTAGGTTCATAAAAAATTAATCAAAAAATATATTTTAGTATAAAAAATAATTTATTTCGTGGGTTTTGTAAATAAATTAAGCAATATAAAGAATTATATTTGATGATTAAATTAATACTTTTTATAAGTATAGTAATACTTTGTGTTGATTAATATCTAAATGTTTCTAAAAAGTATTACAAATTTTATAATTTAGAGCGGTTTTCTACAAAGCCGGAAATTCAAAGAATAAAAAAAAGTCTTTTTTCAAGGTTTACTCTTTTTTAAGAAGAATTAATCGGATTCTATCAAGAAATGGTAGTGTTTCAGTTTTTCATCATATTCCTTATAGTTCGGGAATTCTTTTTTAATTATATTAAAAAACCTGTCATTATGTGCTAGAACAATAATATGTGTTAATTCGTGATAAACAATATAAGCCACTAAGTTATCCGGTAAATAACGAAGATTTTTAGATAACGTGACATTTCTTAAACTACTGCAGCTTCCCCATTTATAAACCATATCCCTAAATTGCAGCCTGTTAACTTTAACGTTTAGAAACTTCTCATATTTCTCAATATAATTAGCAACCAAGTGCCTTAATTCAGGTAATGATCTTTGAACAAGATTCATGTTATTGGTTATTTTAGAAAAACGTTCCTGTTCTTTATCATATTCTCTTAGCTTATTATAAATCCACCTATCCTTCCGGTGTATTGTTTCTTCAATATTCATCTTACTTCTTTTCGGAATTACTACACGCAATATTCCTTTTCTTAATTCATATCTTGTGTATTTTACTTTACGATATTCAACGAAGTATTCAACTTCCCTATCTTTTATTTTTATTTTTTTTAATTCTTTTTTGTTCATAATATTCTAACTACTATACTATTATCATTCCATCCATAAAAGCATTTGGAAAAAAATATTCTAAAATAAAAAGAATAATAAGACTTTAGAATCATATATTATAAATAGTTACATTTTTATATTGAAAAAAGTAAAAGGGAAATTTTTATGACTAATATTAAAGAAGTTGATGTTTTAATAATAGGTGCTGGCCCTGCTGGTTCCATGGCAGCAAGGGAATCCAGTAAAAATGGTGCTAAAACCTTAATAATTGATAAAAAATCAGAAATTGGAACTCCAAAAAGATGTGGTGAAGGTATTATGGATGGAGTTCTTGAAAAGGTAAGTATAGAACCTGATGAAAGATGGATTGCACGACACATTGATGGAGCCCGACTTGTTGCACCGGACAATACCAGTGCATGGTTTACATCAGAAACCTTGGAAACTCCTGCTACAGGTATCATACTTGAACGTAAAGTATTTGACAAACATGTTACTATGGATGCTATACGTAATGGTGCAGAAGTAATGCTTAAAACAGAAGCTACCAGCATTACAAGAGATGAAAATTGTCTGTTGGTAGATGTAAGCAGTTTTAACAATGAACTGACACAGATTAAGGCAAAAATAGTTATTGGTGCTGATGGTCCTGAAGGACGTGTGGGAACTTGGATGGGGCTTAATACTAAAGTTCCACTCGGTGAAATGGAATCTGGTGCACAGTATGAAATGACAAATCTTAAAATGGAAAAGAATGACACTATAGAATTCTATTTTGGCAGTGTAGCTCCTGGAGGTTATGCCTGGATTTTCCCTAAGGGATATGATACGGCAAATGTAGGTATAGATGTTTCTGGTATTAAAGGTGAAAAAACTGCCCTTGAATACCTTGATGATTTTATAGCCAACAATGAGGAAACCCGAGACGGTCAAATTGTTGAAGTGAATGTTGGTGGTAATCCTTTATGCGGAGTTTTTGACAAGATTATTGCAGACAATTTTATGCTTGTTGGAGATGCTGCAGGATGTGTTAGTCCCATAACTGGTGGTGGTATTGACACTGGACTGGAAAGTGGTATGATTGCCGGCAGAGTTGCTGCTAAAGCTGTCAAAGAAGATGATTATTCAGAAGATAATCTGCAGGAATATTCTGATTATGTAGATGAAAATATTGGTAAAAAGTTTAAGAAGTTAATTACTGTAAGGGATTTTATTTACGATCTCGACGATGAAGATATGAATGAATATCTTGGTGCTATTGCTAAAGCCAACATCACTAAACTTTCCACTTCTGCTTTAATTAAAGCTATGATTAAAGTTTCCCCTAGAAAATTATTAAAACTACGTAAACTATTATAATTAACTTTCATCATTCCTTTTTTTTTAAATTATTGGTAGACGTTCCATTAAATCTTCATCTTCTATTTTATCTCTGTTTTCAGATTCTATTTTTTGTCCAAGTAAGTTTAGTGTTGTCAGTGCCCATCGTATATTCGTATAATTAACTGCCGCTTCACTTATTTTCATTATCTGTTCATCATTGATTACTCCTTCCTTAAATCCTATGTCACACCTGTATTTAAGTATTGAATATACTTCATCTACTGAATAATTTTTGAATTCTATTTCATTAGAGTGAAGTACGCTTTGAGAATTCATTTCCAGTGAATATTTGAATGATATGTTGTTGACTATGATTATTATTGCCATGTTCAGATGATAGAATTCGTTAGCACGGAAGAGTTCATTGATTAATTTATTTGAATCTTTCTTAGATAAGCGGTTCATGTCATCTATCACCAGTATAAATGATTCTTTTTCTAGTTTTTCCATTATGTCTACTTGTATTACTTCCGTACTTATGTTGTTTCTTGGAGCAACTCCAAAAAGTACTTTGAATATTTGAATGTAGCATTTTCTTGCCGTGTCCTGAATATTGCAGTTAAGATAACATGTTTTTAAATCCGTATATTGTGTTATTTCCATTAGTGCGTGTTTTATAACTGTTGTTTTTCCTGTTCCTGAGTTTCCCATTATTATTGTATTCAATACTTTGTTATTGTTTAACAAAGGTTTTATATTTATTAATATGCTTCTTAATTCTTTATCTCTACATTGTATCATTTCCGGAAAATATGTTGTGTTAAATATTTCCTGGTTTTTAAATATGGAATTTCCATTACCCATTATTTCTTCAAAGATGCTCATTTTCACCACTTTTTGTTTTTTTTAATATTCTCCCCTTATGAAATTAAATTCATATTCATTATTTAGTAATAGGTTCTATTTAAAAGAAACCGGGTCTTGAGAAGTAATAATTTACTTCGTTATATATAAAAAATGAGGGGGGTGTGTGTGGGTGTGGGTGTGTGAGAGAGAGCGTGGGAGAGAGTGTGAGGGTGACAGAGAGTGTGTGTGCCTCCAAATCATTTATAAAGAACTATTATCAAATAATTATACAGTCAAGAAAATCATTGTTGATAATCTTGAGCAATAACATTGTATTAGATTAAACTAGTTGAATAGGAGGTAAATTAGGTGAATAAAATTAAACAAAAATATAAGAACAGGCAAACATTGAAAATTAACGAGAAAAATGATATCGATTCAATAATAGAAATCTACCAAAGATTTGGAAGACAATACAACGTAATAACAGCAACACTAGAACCAGATATCCAATATCAGACAAAGAATCTTAAAATAACACAAACTTACACAACAACCATAATAAAAACAGATATTGATAAAATGATAAAGAAGTTAGAAAAACAGGGTAGAATCACATTGATCATAATAGATGACCTTAAAAATGAAAAGAAAAACAATGATTTAAATTATAAAATTAAAAAATTAAGGGGATTGAATAATGTTAAAGTAAAAAGAATCAGAAAAAAAGACACCTTCAAAACTTTAGACAAGATAATAAAAGAGGTGTGAAATGCTTTATAGGAATATTTACAAGCAAAATGGTAAATATGTGATAAAAAAGAACATTTATGACAAAAGCATTGTTTATGGAAAATTCAACGATATTGATTTAGCAATCCAAAAAAGAAACATCCTTATGAAAAATAAATGGCATAAGAATGCTACAACAGGATATCCCAAATCACAACACTTTCCCAAATACCAGATAAAAGAAAGTGAATGCAGCTATCTTGTATTAAATAAAAAAACCGGCAGAACATTTGGAACATATAAAAGTTGCAAATATGCCACCATAATAAAGAAGATACTGCCATTTTATGAGGATAACATTAATATTAGAGAAATAGAACGCATAGCACACAAGGAATTTTACAAACATATCTCCTACAACAAGATGACGGGACGATATCATGTAATTTACAAAGGGGTTGTTAGAACAACACACAGAAATTTGAGAGATGCATTGAGTGAAAGGGACTTGATTGTGAAGTATGATGGCGATGAGGAGTTGATGTGTGAAGATCCGACAATAGTATATGATTATGAAAACGAGGAATTGCCCTCATTTGAACATGAGTGTGAAAACATCAGGTACAGGGATGAAAACAAGAACAAGTACCAGTTGGAAAAACAAATAAGAAATCACAAAATTGTTGTTGGCTCCTATCCAACATACTCATTGGCCTGTCTGATAAAAAAGTACCTTGACAGTAAAAAATGGGAAAAAACGGCAGTTAAACACATAATAAAAACTACACGAAATATTCATAAAAGGGATAAATACATTCATAAACGCAACGGACGTTATTATGTTGAACGTGTGATGAATGATAAGAAAGTAATATATGGAATTTATGAGGATGTTGATTTAGCAAGATATGTTAAAGAAAACTTAGCCATGAACAATTGGAGTAAAAAGTTAATAAAGAAATTTGAGAAACATTACTACTTAAACAGGGTTGAAACATCATATTATTATGATTCTACTGATTTCTTTAAGGTATAAACAAGGGAGTTTGAATTATGGATGGAATTTTTGCATTAAGTTTTTTAGTATTGGCAATAATTATAGCACTTATTTCCACTGTTGCAACCATAATTGTGGGAATAGCTATTGCAAATTTTTTAGGTCTTAGCGGAGTATTATGGTGGGCTTTTCTCATAGTATTCTGGTGTGTAATAAGCAGCATTACAGGTAAAGCGTCAAGTGGACAATGAGGAGGATGAAATTTATTTTAAGAAACAAGATTAAAATAAGTATCAAAACATCAGATGAGAAAAGTTGGAAGATAACCTATTCCAAACTACCTAGAACTGAATTTATAAAATATGTAGATGATGATTGTAAAAAATTAGAAAAACATGACAAAAAATGATAAGGAGAGGATTTTTATTACAGTATACCCAATTAAATTAAACGTGAGAATAAATAAAAGACAATATGATAGAATTAACGAATCAGGTGCAAGTAAAAGTGAATATGTGAGGGATGCAATAGATTTCTTTAATTCAGATGTGAAAAGAGACATTGAAATATCTAAACTTAAGTTGTTAAATGACATCAGGAATACTGTTGATAAAGAACATGAAAATTTTCAGGAATTTGTTAACCACCACGAATCTAAGGAAAAAAGCATTATAGAAAAGATTGATAAAGAATATGAAAAATGTAATCAAAAGTTGAATGAAATAGCTAAGCTTGATGAAAGATATTCTGAACTGAATTTGATTAAGCCTAAAAGCATCCCTACTGAAAAGGCCATATTGGATGTTTTACCCACCATACAGGGTTTTTATAATTCTGAAACCGGAATCACATACGATAAGCTTAGGGTTTTGGCCTTTAGAATTAACATTAGTCCGGAGGTGTTGATGAATTGGATTGATCAGAATGAGAAATTGGTTAAGGGAGATGCGTATCTCAATAGAAATCCTTTGAAGTATGAACACAAGTCCTTAAAAATTCATAAAGGATAATATACTCACTGTATTTTTTCGAGAATAACATACCTGTGATGTGTACTACAGTATCACACAGGTATTTCTTTTTTGTATTACGGTAATACGATAATTTCGGGCATATACCTTCGGAGAGAGTATGTAACATTTCATAATTAGTATTACTTTTTGTATTGTGCTACTACTACAACAACAACAAACAGTACGAATTAATCCGAAAAAAACCCTATTTCATACAAAACAGTAAAAAAATGGAAAAAAATGTTTAAACCAGATGAAACTATTTTTTAATGAATTTAACATCATAATACAGGACTATTATAATCATCACCATAAATACCAGTGTCGATATTAATCCTGATTCCGGCCCAAATGCCTTGCCACCAATTAATGATAAGTTAGCCTGTTTAAACTGTAACAATGAAGAGATGTTTTTCTGTCCACTGAATATGAATCCTGTAAGATATCCCTCCGTAAAATTCCATGATGCATGAAGTGAACCACAAAACCATATGTTATCCACTTTTAGAAATATTATAGAAAGCAAGACTGAAAATAGCAATATGTTAATTACTGCAATTATGTCCAATCCCTTATTTCCCAAGTGAAGTATTAGAAACACCACTGTATTCAGAATTATTGCCGGCAATACACTGTTTTTTCTTGAAATTGAAACTAACATCCATCCTCTTGAAAATAATTCTTCTTCAAATGATTGAATGAAAAAACCGATTAAAAAGGGTAATGCCCAGTAAATTGAGGACATATCCACTAATGCTAATTCATATTCTCCAAGAAGCATTCCTATTATCACAACTGTAATAAACATCACAAATCCCAACAGGAATCCCCTAAGACATGATGAAATAATACCATTTTTAGTAAAGCCTATGCTTCTAATGTTACGTTTTTCAAATTTAAGAATGCAAACTAGGGAAAACAGGATAATTGTTACTGTGGAAAAAAGAATAAGTAACGTTGATGTGTTGACATTGCTTGGATTAAATATTGAATGTAATGATAGTTGAACAGATGCCAGTACCAATATAACAACAAGAAGAACTATCATGAACTTAAGAATTTCTTTAGATAATGATAAACCCCTACCATCTTTTCTAGCTTCATATAATGTTTCAGAATTCTCATCCAAATTTTTTAATAAGTTGAACATGAAATACTCTCTGTTAATGATTTATTATAAAATTTATTTTAAAAAAAAAGAAGGTTTATGAGATTTTACTCATATTAGTTATTCAATGGGAAGGTTTGTTCGAAAAATACGCTTTGTTTTGGTGTTCCATCAGGATTTTTTTGTTCAGGGTCAAATTTTTCAGTAAATATTCTTATCTGAATTTCCTTTGCTTTCTGTGATGAATCATTATTTGTATTGTTTAATGTTTCATTGATATTGAATGTTCCGTCAGTAATATTTATCATTGTAGTTGAACCTGTTGCAATTTCCTGACCTGAATCAGACAGTAAAGTATATTGACAGTCAATATATTCGAAACTTCTTACAGATCTTAACATGTAAAATAGTTCATACTGTGTTGTATTTGAATCTGTCTTTTCTTCCACGTTCAAATCCGTTATTCCCAATCCAGTATTATAGAACATTGTTGTTCCAATGTAAAACAACATTGCAATGGCTATTATCATCCCTATTACAACTTTTTTATCCATTATATTCCTCTTTTATTATTTGGTTTAGTTTTTAATTTTTTTTACTATTAATTATTATTTTAATATTGATTATTGTAATTTAAATTATTGTTGGTTAATCAGATTTAAAAGAATAAGTTATTAAATCCAAATTCTTATGGGATATCCACATTGTAAGAAATCAATAGTATGATTATCAGAAAATAGTATGAAAATTGATGTACATAAATTATCACTTATTTTAACATAAAACACTGCTTTAACCATTAAAATAAGGTTATTGTAGATTTTTTATGGAATTAAAATTATTATCGTTTAAACATATTTATACAATACAAAACATATTATTTCATAAGGCATTAATGTAATTATTTTATTTTTTTTTATTGAAGACTTAAAGATTTTTTTAAGCAATTTATATTAATCCTAAATTAAATTAATGGATACGATTAAGAATTCGACGACACGATTCATAGTAATAGGAATAAGGGCTATAATTTTTTTATTTTTTAAATTGTTTTATATAGACACGCATTGCTTGATAAAGTATAAAGATATGATTCTTAATCGGAAAAAATGAACGTATACGATTTATCGGGAGAAAATAAAAATGATTATTAGAGGAAATATTTTAAATGTTTTTACTGATGAAATATATCCTGGGGAAATCAAAATAAAAAATGGAATAATAGAATCCATAAAGGAAGTAGACCAGTACTTCACGGACATTGTTGTTCCAGGTTTTATTGATGCACATACACATATTGAAAGTTCTCTGGTAACTCCGTCAAGATTTGCAGAGGTTGCTCTTCGACATGGAACTACTGGGGTTGTATGTGATCCTCATGAAATAGCTAACGTTATGGGAATGGAAGGTATTGAATACATGCTAAATGATGCAAAATATGCACCATTAAAATTCTTCTTCACGGCACCATCCTGTGTACCTTCCACAAAACATGAAACTAATGGTGCTACAATCAACAGTACGGACATTGATTTCTTACTTAAAAAAGACGAATTTGTTGCATTATCTGAAGTAATGGATTACATTGGAGTCATAAATGATGATGAAGACCTGGTTGAAAAGATTAATGTAGCTAAAAAATACAACAAACCTATTGATGGTCATGCACCATTACTTAGTGGTGAATTGCTTCAAAAATACATCAGGTATGGCATTACAACAGAACATGAAAGTACCAGTAAACTTGAAGCTCTTGAAAAGAAAAGGTTAGGTATGAAGATAATGATTCGTGAAGGATCGGAATCCCAAATGCTGGAGGAGCTGGCAAAAATACCAACCGATTTTATTGTTACTGATGACATCAAATCTGAAGATTTGGTAAAGGGACATCTTAATCTTCGTCTGAGGAAGGCCGTTGATTTAGGTATGGATCCTTTTGAAGCAATCAAGAAAGTGACAATCAATCCTGCAGAACATTACAACCTGAACTGCGGTAGTATATCACCAGGTAAAAGTGCTGATCTTGTATTCATAGACAATCTTGATGATTTCAGAGTAAAAAGGGTCATTATTAATGGTAACACAATATTTAAAAAACAGAAAATATTGTATCGTGCAAATCCATTGCCTCTTGAAACTTCGTTGAAGGTCACACCTAAAACTCCTGAGGACTTTGATGTTAAAGCACAGGATCCTAATCATAAGAGTGCCATTGTCAATGTGATGAGAATTGTTGAAAATGCTATTGTTACAGGCAAGGGTTCTGCCAAACTTACTGTTGACCGTGGGAATGTTATTCCATCAGTGTTTGAAGACATATTGAAAATCAGTGTTGTTGAAAGATATGGTGGCAATACTATCTGCAATGCTTTCATCAGCGGTTTCGGTATAAAAAATGGTGCCATTGCATCCAGTGTAAATCATGATTCACACAACATCATTGTTGTCGGTACCAACAGTGCTTATATGGCTGAAGCTACCAATACCATCATTGAAAATAAGGGTGGTCTCGTGGCAATGTCAAACCAGGAGAAATTAGATTTGGCTCTTCCTATTGCAGGTCTTATGAGTGACAGACCAGTACCTGAGGTTGCAAAACAATCCGAGGCTTTGAATGATCTTGTCCATAGAATGGGTTGTCCTCTTGAAAGTCCGTTTACTACATTGTCTTTCATGGGATTACCTGTAGTGCCTGAGTTTAAGATTACCAACAGGGGATTGTTTGATGTCAGTGCAAATAAATTTGTAGACATCATAACGCATGAAGAATAATATTGAATATTATTCTTGTTTTAACTCTTTTTTTAACATTTTTAATGATTGTAAATGTTTTTTGTTGCCAGTCTTTTTGATTATGTTTTCTGTTAATTCTAATTTTTTATTAAAAATAATTCTTGCATCTTTATCCATGAAATGATATCTTGAAAAATCAACAAGTAATTCAATTATATTATTAGTTGCCCTGCTTATTATTGGTAACCTGTCATTATATTCAATTAAATTATTGGCTTTTGCAATTATTTTTGTAGTTACATTTTTTCCATAAACATCATCGATAAAATCAGATTCAATCTCAGTTACCCTGCATTCAACAGCACAGTCCACAAGCCCAGATAACTCCTCTACCGTTAGAGTAGATAGTAATGCCTTCGTAAAAAGTAAAGAATCCTGTGTAAAGTATATTGTAAAATTACTGCTTTTCTTAATGTTATGTAACGTTTTGTTCGGATATAAGTTGAGAATGAAATGATTATCACAATAACATATACCGAAGGGTCTGATGTTAATGTTATTGTCCTCATCAGTTGTGGACACTAATACCTCGTATGTTACATCCTCTTCCAGAGTCTTTAAAATATCCATTTTAATTATCCTTCATTAAAAATTGTATCTATTTTGTTCCATCCAACTAATAAGTAACTGGTACACTACATAAGCTATTACCACGAAAACAATTACTGGTAAGAGAAAACTGAAAAATATTGATGTTAAAATTGCAGATATCACACAAGCAATTAGAATAATTATTATATTACTTAGTTCCATAATATTATATATAGATAGAAGTGATATATAACAAATCTATAAATTATTGAGTTTGTTATTTTAACTGATTTTAGAATTTTATACGGGAATTGAATATGAGCATCATTATAATAAATAATTTCGGACAATACAATCATAGGATATCAAGAACTTTAAGCTATCTTGGAATTGAAAACAAACTTGTTTCCAATGAAACCAGCTTAGATGATCTTAAATCTATGAATCCAGAAGGTATCATACTTGGTGGTGGACCTTCCATAGAAAGAATTGGTAACTGCAAGGAAATCATAAGACAGATGGACGTGCCAATACTAGGCATATGTTTAGGCCATCAAGTGATTGCAAATGTATTTGGAGGAGAAACCAAATCTGCCGAAATTGAAAGTTATGCACAGATTGATTTAAACATAGAACAGCAGGTAGGTATATTTGAAGGTGTAGGTGACTCATTAACTGTATGGGCATCACATAAGGATGAAGTAATAACACTGCCTGAAGACTTTGAAGTGCTTGCCAGTTCAGACAAATGTGCCATTGAAGCTATGAAACATAAAGATAAAGATATTTATGGAATACAATTCCATCCGGAAGTTCAACACACACCACGAGGTGGAGAAATATTTGAAAACTTCTACAAATTATGTAAACAATAAGGGTCGTGTAAAAATATGATGATGGATACTAAAAAATTTATAGAAGAATCAATAGAAAACATTAAAAAAGAAGTTAAAGATGATAAGGTTATTATTGCATTATCAGGTGGAGTAGACAGTAGTGTAGCAAGTGTACTTGCATCAGAAGCAATTGGAGACCAGCTTGAAGCAATATTTGTAGACCATGGTTTATTAAGAAAAGGAGAAGCACAGCAGGTTGAAGAAACCTTCAAAGACAGACTTAACTTCAAACTGGTTAATGCAGAGGATGAATTCCTGGAAGCTCTTGCAGGAGTTAGAGATCCTGAGAAAAAACGTGAAATAATTGGACACAAGTTCATAGAAGTATTTGAAAGAGAAGCAAAAAAATCAGGAGCCACATACCTATTGCAGGGTACTATTGCACCGGACTGGATTGAAAGTGAAGGAAAAATAAAATCACACCACAACCTAACGTTACCTGACGGATTAGTGCTTAAGTTAATAGAACCTTTACGTGAATTATACAAAGATGAAGTAAGGGAAGTCGGAACAGAACTTGGACTTCCGGATGTTATCGTGCACAGACAGCCATTCCCTGGACCAGGATTAGCAGTAAGAGTTCTTGGAGACATTACAAAAGAAAAATTGGAAATATGCAGGGAAGCAAATGCTATTCTTAACAAACATGTTGAAGAGGAAGGTTTGGATAAAGACCTTTGGCAGTACTTTGTAGTGTTAACAGACAGTAAAGTAACAGGAGTTAAAGGAGATCAAAGAGATTTCGGGTACCTTGTTGTTATTCGTATGGTACAGTCATTTGATGCGATGACAGCTAACGTACCGGACATACCATGGCCATTTTTACATAAAGTATCACAGGAAATAACTGCAAACGTTCCTGAAATAACACACGTATCCCTATCCTTAAGTAACAAACCACCAAGTACCATTGAATTTGAATAAATTCAATTCTCAACTCTTTTTTTTTAAACCAATTTTCTTTAATTTCATACACATCTTAGAAAGTGATAATATGCATAATCTAATCTCAAAACTAATTGTTTACAAAAATATTGATGAACCGATACTTATTGAATTGTCCCGTATTTTTAATGATTTTGAAAATGAATCCTTTGATAAAAATGAACTTATCAGTGATATTTACACGCAGATAAATAACTTGTTAAGTTTATCTACTACCTATGGTTTTAACAAGAATTTATGGCATAACTATTTAGCTTATCTGTTGGCAACAACTGAAAATCCCTTTACTTTGGTATCTGAGAAAGTTGGCAGAATGAATGGAAGTGTCAATGAATTTGTAATGAATGATTTTGAAATATTTTTTAAATTGTTCAATTATGATTTTAGTAAAATTGAGGAAAGTTTAGGTATTGATTGTTTTTCTGTTATAACTGATTATAATGCGGTTATTAAGAAGCAACAGCTTTTCAACAAAGACGTTAGTGATAAAGTTCAGGAGTTAAGTGAAAGTATAAGACGTGTTTCCAGTGTCAATGAGATGTTTGATGTTGTTACTGATTTCTATAGGAAGTATGGTGTAGGCAAGTATGGTTTAAACAGGGCTTTCAAGTTATCTCATGATGAGAATAATGATTTTATTGTTCCTATCACTTCATTGGATGATGTTGTTTTAGATAATCTGGTTGGTTATGATTTGCAGAAAGAGAAATTAATTCATAATACTGAAAGCTTTGTTAATGGTAATAAGGCCAATAATGTTCTCTTGTATGGTGATGCGGGAACCGGTAAAAGTACCAGTATCAAAGCAATTCTTAACCAGTATTATTCCAGGGGTTTGCGTATGATTGAGGTTTATAAGCATGAAGCCAAGTATTTGTCCAAGATAATATCTGAGGTTAAGAATCGTAATTATAAGTTTATTTTATATATGGATGATTTGTCGTTTGAAGAATCTGAGAGTGAGTATAAATATCTTAAAGCTCTTATTGAGGGTGGTTTAGAGACCAATCCTGATAATGTTTTGATTTATGCTACTTCCAACAGAAGGCATCTTATTAAGGAGACATGGAATGAACGTGTTAATACGTCTTCTGATAAGGAGTTGTATCATTCTGATACTATTCGTGAGAAGTTGTCTTTAGTTGATCGTTTTGGTGTTACTATCGGATATTATAAGCCTAGTATGAAAGAGTATTTTGAGATTGTTAAGGTTCTTGCCAGAAATTATCCTGAAATTACTCTTAGTGACGATGAATTGGAACATGAGGCTAATGTTTGGGTTAGAACTCATGGTGCGCAGTCTGGTCGTACTGCTGAGCAATTGATTTATTATTTGCTGGGTAATTGTTAATTACTCTGGTAATTAATTTTTTTGAAATATGTTTTATGAATTTAGGTATACCCAAACCTTTATATACTACGGAGTACAACATTTAATTGACTAAGAAGTTTAGGTTATCCTAAAAATATAAGCCATAGACCGAACACTTCTAGTCAAAAAAACCGAGTTAAATATGAAAAGACTATAAAAACATTCAATTAAAAGCAAAAGAAAACTATAATTACTCCTACAAAAACACAGATAGTTTTCAATAAATTAAATCACCTATTAACAAACTTTTAAATGAAAAAGTCTGACTAACTCACCACTCCTTATTAAAAAACATAATATAACTTGTAAAATAGAAAAAGACAAAGAAAATAACTACAAAAACTCCCTAAAACAAAGCTCTACAAAAACATCCTACAATAGAGCAAAAAATGTGAATTATTTTCTTTATCAATTCTTACTATTTTTATATAAAATTTTACATGAAAAACTTTCTCCAATATTAAATGACAATATGCTTTAATGTCTTAAAACAAACAACAGTACATAAGACAAAAGGCGTTAAATCATGTTTAATACTAATTATCCTGAAGAACCTACCGATATGGCAAAAGTCAATTCGAATGAATATGATGGAAAACTAATTGGAGAAAATGAATTGGGCACGGTTCACATTCACGGACCATATGGAAATGAAAAATCTCCAGTGAAAATAGCATATTTAATTGGAATGCATCCGCTAGAGAGTAAATCACACAGAGCATTGTTTGAAACATTAAGACATGAATCAGACAAACTAAAGTACACATATTACATTTACAATACCAGTGTGGCAGGAGAAATTGATGAAGCATCCGAAGGTCGTATGGATGGTCAGCTTCTTGCACAGGAATTTATTGCTCCGCATGTAATCGGCGGAAATTACAGTTTTGTAGTGGATGTGCATTCAAATAAGGGTCTTCGTGGTCCTGGAAAATATGAAGAGACCAATTTTCTTTTTGCTCCAGGTTTTGATGATGAATCTACAGATATCTTAAACATTTTACTAGAAGCTATGGATGAAATAGTTTATTATGCTCCTGAATACAGAACCAGTCCTGAATATATTACTATACCTATTGTGAAAAGTGGTGTTCCGACTCTTGTTTATGAAAGCTTTTCTTATGAGCCTATGGCCAAAACGTATTCGTTGGCAAAGGAATTGATCTATAATGTTGACAAGTTAAAGTTTTAATTTGTGTGAAATTATCTTCATAAAATTTAGGTATACCAAAACCTTTATATACTACGGAGTACAACATTTAATTGACTAAGAAATTTAGGTTATCCTAAAAACAATTATATCCTATATACCTAAATAAAATTAGTCAAAGCCGAGTTAAATAAAACAAAAGACTATAAAAATTCTAAACAAAAAAAAAAGCTATATAACATGCAAATAATAGTTAAAAAAAAT
>CAZUHM010000047.1:0-15646 GCA_964620575.1 uncultured Methanobacteriaceae archaeon
AACCTATCATCGCTGAAGTAAATGAAGAAAACTGTGGTGGATGTGAAATCTGTGTAGAATTATGTCCATTCGGTGCATTAGAAATCGTAGACGGTAAATCAACCGTAAACGTAGCATTATGTAAAGGATGTGGAACCTGTGTAGCAGCATGTCCTACTGGTGCTCTTGACCAAGCTCACTTCAAAAACGCACAAATTCTTGCACAAATTGAAGCAGCTCTCGGTAAATAAGCATAGAAATGTGTTATTTGATAAAGGGATTTTTCCCTTTATTAATTTACCTTTAATCTCCAAACAAAAATCTATTTTTTAAAATCTTCCAAGAAAAGTTATTGATATAATTATAGGAATATCTTTTATTACTTTATTAAATCACAAATTAATTATAAGATTAAAAATATAATATTATTATTATAGTTGGATAATATAATTCCAATATCACATTTTACGTTTATATCTCAATTCAATTAATAGAATTGAATCTTTACGGAGGAGAATAATTAATGTCTAATTTAGAACAAGCACAACAAATAAAAAACTTAACAAAAGAACATCACAACTGGATGCAGAACAGCATAAACCTCATTGCTAGTGAAAATATTACTAGTAGAGCTGTAAGAGAAGCAGTAGCTTCAGACTTGTCACACAGATATGCAGAAGGTTTACCTGGTGAAAGATTATACGAAGGTTGTGACTACATTGATGAAATCGAACAGATAACTATTGATTTATCAAAAAAATTATTTGGCTGTGACCATGCAAACGTACAGCCAACATCTGGTGTAGTAGCTAACCTCGCATGTTTCTTCGCAGTTGCAAAACCTGGAGACACACTCATGAGTATTAACGTTCCTGAAGGAGGACACATCAGTCATGCAGGAGTAAGTGCAGCAGGTATAAGAGGACTTAAAACCTCATCAGTACCAATGGATACTGAAATGATGAATGTTGACATGGATAAATTGGCAGCAAAAATCAGAGATAAAGAACCACAGGCAATAGTTCTTGGTGGAAGTTTATTCCTTTTCCCTCAACCTGTTAAAGAAGCAGTCGAAGTTGCACAGGAAGTAGGCGCAAGAGTTATTTATGACGGTGCTCACGTATTAGGATTAGTTGCAGGTAATCAATTCCAGGATCCTGTTGCTGATGGTGCAGACATGGTTACAGGTAGTACACACAAAACATTCCCTGGACCACAAGGTGGAATTATCCTTTGTAAAGAAGACTTACGTAAAAAAATCGACAACTGTGTATTCCCTGGTGTAGTAAGTAACCACCATTTACACCACATGGCAGGTTTAGGAATTGCAACAGCTGAAATGTTGGAATTTGGTGAAGACTATGCTAAACAGACAATCAGCAATGCCAAAGCTTTAGCTCAAAGTTTATACGAATTAGGATTCAACGTATTATGTGAAGATCAAGGATTTACAGAATCTCACCAGGTAGCTATGGATGTAGCAAACCTTGGTGATGTTTCCAAAATGGCAAAAACATTACAGTACAACAACATAATATTAAACAAAAACCTTCTTCCATGGGATGATGTAAACAACAGTGACAACCCTTCCGGTATAAGAATGGGTACACAGGAACTTACCCACAGAGGACTTAAGGAAGATGACATGAAACAGGTTGCAGAATTTATCAAACAGGTAGTGATGGATGAGAAAGATGTCACTGATGATGTAACCGAATTCATGAACAATTTCACAACTGTTCACTACGCATTTGATGAAGGTGCAGAAGGTTACGATTACATAGAATTTTAAACATTAATATTTTGGTGGAATTTAATTTTCCACTAGACAATTTTTTTACCATCATATTCTGGAGGTTCTTTTAGTGAGTTTTAATATTAGAAAGAGTATTGCCAGAATTTTTAAAGCTTCAATCTTTCTACTTTTAGAAGTGCTTATTTTCTTCTTTATTACTAGACACCTTGGTGGTATAACATTACCTGATTTTACAACGACCCTGCTTATTGTATTAGCATTATCTATTGTTAACGCTCTGTTGTGGCCTGTAATATCCTATGTTTCATTGAAATTCATAGTATTTACCTTGGGTTTCGGAACTTTTCTTATTGACGGTTTAATCCTATTTGGTTTAAGCATGTATTTTCCAGGCGTTCGAATTGAGGGCATTTCATTATTTTCCATACCATTGTTGCTGGGTTTAATCAACTCTTTATTGTCATTGCTGATGGGTATGGATACTGATTCAACCTATTATAAAAGGATTTTAAAACGAGGTGTTGAATCTGATGATTTTGTGACCGATACAGGTTATGTATTCCTGGAAATTGACGGTCTTGCATATGATATACTTTGTGAAGCGATGGATAATGGTAAGATGCCGTTTCTGAGTAAATGTTTGGAGGATGGTACTCATAAGGTTACAAAGTGGGAAACAGATCTTTCCAGTCAGACCAGTGCTTCTCAGGCTGGTATTCTGCATGGTAATAACAGTAACATCCCTGCATTCAGGTGGGTTGAAAAGGAACATGGCAATAGGATTGTAGCATCCAATTCCTTGTCTGATGCAGTCTGTATTGAAAAACGTATATCTGATGGTAACGGGTTATTGTCTGATCATGGAGCCAGTCGTTGTAATCTATTTTCTGGGGATGCTGTTGATTACATGTTAACTTACAGTAAGTTCAGCAAGTTGTCAAAGTTTTATACTGTCACATGGTATTATCTGTATTCCTCTCCTTATGTGATGACGAGGATTATCATATTGTTCCTGTATGATATGCTGAGGGAATTAATCAGCAGGATTGTTCATACTCTCAAGGATATCCGGCCTAGAATTCATAGGAGTCTGGCATATTTTGTTGCCAGAAGTGGTGCGAACATTGTTATGCGTGAGGCTACAACTTTAACTCTTATCGGTGACATTTATGCCGGTGAGTACAATGTTATGTATTCTACTTATATGGGTTATGATGAGATAGCACATCATTCAGGTATAAGGGACAATGATTCATTTTATGCACTCAAACAGATTGATGGACAGATTGAAATAATCAGTGATGCTATTGCTGAGGCCAAAAGGGATTATAAGTTTATAGTGTTGTCTGATCATGGTCAGTCCGGTGGTCCTACATTCAAGCAGAAGTATGGTATAACTCTTAATGATCTTGTAAGTGAATATTTGCCTGAGCAGTTTACTATTCACAGCATTTTACATTCCAATGATGATCACTTTGGTGAGAATTTTACAATTGATTCCTTGGCTAATCATAATAGGGAAAAGTTAAAGCAGTTGAAGAACAAGGCAAAATCCAATAAGACCATACGTGATATGATGGATAGAAGGGAGTATTTTAGGCAGAAAGATCCGATCCTCACAAGACTAAAGAGGATTTCTGATAATTATGACATGGAGATGGATTTGCCTGAGGATGAGGTTGTTATTGACAAGGCTGCTCAGAGTATTGTCTTGGCTTCAGGTAATCTTGGACTCATATACTTTACTGACTGGCCGGGTAGGATGACATATGAGCAGATTGAGGATGCTTTTCCCGGACTTATCAGGGGTCTTGCACATCATGATGGTATTGGATTTGTCATGGTGAAATCTGCAGTTCTCGGTACTATAATATTGTCTGGGGATGATGTTTACTATATGGATACTGATATGTATGTGGGCAGTATATTCCTTAAGGATTATGGTGAGAATGTTGTTGATCATCTTAAACGTACTGATTCCTTTGATCATGTGCCTGATATTCTGGTAAACAGTAAGTATGATAAGGAACTTGACGAGGTTTATGCTTTCGAGGAACTTATAGGCAGTCATGGAGGTATTGGTGGTCCTCAGCAGGAACCGTTTATCATGTATCCATCAGACTGGCAACTGGACGGCAAGATTATTGGTGCCCAGGAGGTTCATAAATTCTTTAAAAAAGAGATTAACAGGAAACGTGATGATTCTAGTTAATCATCTTACTTTCCAGTATTTCTTCGGGATTGAATATGGTGGTTATATTTTCTATTTCTTCTAATTTTTTCGTGTTTTGTGCATCTATTTTTCTTATGTATAACTGCATTGTTTCATCTGTTATTATTGCATCGTGTATGCAGCATCCTTCACATTGCATGCATCTTATGCATTTTGTCGTATCTATCTGTGGAGGATTTATTGCCTTTGTTGGGCAGATTGTTTTTGCCATGCACATCCTGCATTGCTGGCACAGGTCCCTGTTTATATGTGGGGGTAGGGTTGTTGTTATATGTCCTTCCTTCTGGTCTACGGGTACGACAATCAGGGGTATTTCTCCTTTTCCGGATTGTGCTGCCACGTTTGTTACGAGTGTGTCTGCTATTCCATGAACTATTTTTGCAGTTGTGTTTGCTGTTGTCGGCGAGATTACTATTAAATCGTACTTGTTGTATGTCAGTTTTCCTGATAGTGGGTAGGAGTATTTTTCGTCATCTTCGTATACTATACTGTTTTTACGGTTTTGTTTTAGTATGCGTTTTATCTTTTTTGAATAGCCATACATTTCCACTACTTCACGGCCGGCATTTGAGAATATGATTGTTATTTCATGTTTCTTTGACAGTTTTTCCAAGGTGTTTATGCTCTCGTTCAGCAGGTGTCCTGCACCTGTTATTGCCCACATTATTTTCATTTTCATTCTACCTTTCTTAGTTTTATTTCTGTTATTTCGGGTGGACAGTTTATTCTAAACCAGAACATGTTGGTTCCTATTCCCCTGTTGGTGTACTGTATCATGTCTTCTACCTGGTATTCTCCTGAGGGATATTTTCGGAAGTTCTTTCCGCGTATGGGTGTTCTGATTTTTGGTATGCTTATTTGTCCTCCATGGCTGTGGCCTGACAGTTGAAGTATGAATGGTTTTAGTTTGCATGTTGTGTCTGCAAAGTCAGGTTCATGTACCAGCATTATTGCAGGAGAGTTTTTGTCCAGTTGTTCTTCAATCTTGCTTATGTCATCATTTCCTTCTGTGACACAGTCAATTCCTGCTATTTGAAGCTTTTTATCGTTTCTATATATAGTATATATTTCATTTTCTAAATTAGTTATGTTTGATTTTTTCAATGCTAGTTTAATTGCTGCCGGATTTGTCCAGTAATCATGATTTCCCAGTACTGATAGTTTGGCATCTTTTGCCTCCAGTTTTCTTAAGGAGTCTTCCAGGTCTTCAAGGTATTCGTCCACCTGGTATGATACGTAGTCTCCTGTCAGTACTATGGTGTCCGGTTCCAGTTTGTTTATCATCTGCACTACGCCGTCCAGTTTTTCCTTGGTTATCCATTGACCTAGGTGTATGTCTGTTATGTGTACTATTTTGTAGTTGTTGAATTCCTTTGAGATTTTGTTTGTCTTGATTGTTAGTGGCACTACTTCAAACGAGTCTTCGTTGAAGTCGCCTTTCTTAAGTTTGTTTCTAGTAGTGTTCATTGCCGTTTGAATAATGCTTTTTGGCTTGTCTTTTTTTCTTTTGTTCATTTTCTATCACTACTTTGTCTTCTATTTCTAGGTGGTATTTTTCTATGCTTTTTTCTGGTAGTTCTATGATGTATTTAATGTTTCCATATTTTGGTATATATAATTTCCATGCTTTTAATGTTTTCATTTCCTGTATTGTCATTTTGTTGTTTATGTAGATTATGTCTATTGGTGCTTTCATGAATGATGTGTGTATGCTTGCATTGTATCTGTTTTGTTTTTCCTGTTTGAATATGAGTCCGTTGAATTTTTCCTTCATCATTAATCCGAGCAGTCTTTTTATGTAGGTGTCGGCACAGTCAACATTTTCTATCTTATGTTTTTGTTTATTTTTATTGTTTATAAATAGTAAATTGTACATAATATTCTAGTAATAATTATATAATTTTTAATATTTTAATGTTATTTTTTTATAATTATGTTAGGGTACTTCTCTCTATATAAATAAATATTAAATATTTGTTAGATAAATATATTATTAGATATAATTTTAATTTAATTACTTTTTATAAATAAAAGTTAAATATAATCAAAATACTAGTAACTGATTATATTAAATTAATTTTTAATCAATTCATTCGATTATTCTAAAATAATAATGGAATAGGTGTACACATGAGAAATATTAAAATTGAAAAAGCAATTCAAAGACCAGTCGAACAAAATGAAATAGAAATCGTGGAAAGAAAAGGTATTGGTCACCCTGACAGTATAAGTGACGGAATAGCAGAAGCAGTAAGTAGAATCTTATCACAAACTTACAAAGACAAAGCAGGACACGTACTACACCACAACACAGACGAAGTACAAATTACAGCAGGTCAGTCAGACCCTAAATTTGGTGGCGGACAAATAATCAAACCTATAGAAATATTATTAACCGGTAGAGCAGCAAATGAATTCACACTTCCTAACGGTGAAACACACAAGGTAGGAGTGGACACAATTGCTATCGAAGCTGCTAAAAACTTCCTCAAAGACACAATCATAAATCTTGACGTTGAATACGGAACAGTAGTGGAATGTAAAATAGGAGAAGGAAGTGCAGATTTACGTGACGTATTCCAAAGACCAAACGAAATACCATCATCCAATGACACATCCTTCGGAGTAGGATTTGCACCATTTAGTGAAACTGAAAATTTAGTACTCAAAACCGAAGAATTATTAAACAGCAAAGACTTCAAAAAACAATACCCATTCGTAGGAGAAGACATAAAAGTAATGGGATTACGTGAAAAAGACGACATCACACTCACAATTGCAGCAGCATTCGTATCCAAATACGTAGATGACAGAGACGCATACCTCAGCGGAAAAGAAGAACTAATTGACATAGTAAAAGACTTAGCCGCAAAAACCACAGATCTTAACGTGGAAACACTCATCAACACAGCAGATGACGAAAGTAAAAAAGACGAATCAGGTTACTACCTAACAGTAACAGGTACAAGTGCAGAAATGGGAGATGACGGTTCAGTAGGAAGAGGAAACAGAGCAAACGGACTCATCACACCAAACAGACCAATGAGTATGGAAGCAACAAGCGGTAAAAATCCAATCAACCACGTAGGAAAAATCTACAACTTACTAGCAAACGAAATAACAAGAGACGTAGTAAGTGACGTTGAAGGAGTAAAAAACATCGACATGGTTATCCTAAGCCAGATCGGAAAACCTATTGACCAGCCAAGAACAGCAACAGCACACATCACAACAGAAGAAGGATACAGTATTGATGATGTAGAAGAAGATGTAACAAGAATCATTGACAAATGGTTAGAAAACATCATAGACATCAAAGACTTCATGCTAGAAGGAAAACTAAGAACATTCTAAGTATGGATAAATTAATATCCTTATCTTTCTTTTTTTAAAATAAATTATTTTTCTTGAACACTATTTTTACTTAAGAACCTTAACATTATTCTATAGAATATTTTCATAGGTAACTTTTTGATGAAACTGCATGGAATCTTTTCATAGTACTCTGTTTCTATTAGCTTATTTTCAATCCAATACTTATGGTCGCATGGTATATGGGCATTATATGCCATTGCTCTCCAAACGTTGTACATTATAAGAGCATTCATGCTGGGACTTTTTAGTTTATGTTCCTTGATGCTGTTATAGAATTTTATACTTTCCTTATCAACAACTTCTTTGGTTTTCAATGGAAGATATCCATGTGCATCGTGTGAATGAATTAAAAAAAGTTTAAATCTTTCATTGTAACCCCAATTTTCTAATGTTTCATCCAGGTATTTTCCAACCTTTTTATGTCCGCTACCTGCAGTAGTTACAACTACCATGGCTTTGTCTTCAAAGAAGTACGGGCGGTGGTAGAAGTAAGCTAAATGATCAATAAAATTTTTTATGAGACCTGTAACATTTAATGCATAGACTGGACTGGTAATGATTAAACCATCACATTCAATCATTTTCTTTACTATTGGCTGAATAATTTTGCTGTGTGGGCATGTATGTTCTCCGTTCATAAAACAACTGTAACATCCGATGCATGGGGGTATTTCCTCGTTTATTAGGTCTATTTCCGTGAATGTAATTTTTTTATCTGTTTTTTTCAGGGTATCTTTAACCCGTTCAATAATTTTCCAAGTGTTTTCTCTTCGTGGACTTCCATTTATTATCAATAAGTTCATGTCAAGTCACCTATATTACTATTATTGATTTAAGCACTTATTTCTTTTTATTTTATTTAAGAATCTTCATAGATTTCAAGTGAAGTTTTTTAACTATTTTTTTAATACTTTTATATTTTTTAATATTAATTCCTTTTTATTATTTTTTTTTAGAATATTATTTAAATCAGTTGAAAATTATTATAAAAAAATAGTGGGAATAGGGTATATTTTTAATTTTTGAATATTTTTATACACTTTTAAAAATATGTTTATGTGATATCTATTTATATTTAAAAAAATATAGGTTAAATCATTAGCTAATTTAAACTAGTTAATAGCTATAATAATTCATTGTATTAAGTTAATACTAATGATTATTTTAGTTCAAACCTCTTAGAATTAAGTTAAATGTAATAAAATCAGTGAATATACTAATTCATTCAAAAATACATATTATTATAACATAATAATAATTCAAGAACATATTATATGAAACTTGTTCTAGGAAAGAAATTATTAACAATCCTTTGTAAAAGGGAGGTAATAATTAACGTTGAATAATAACATGTGTAAAGTATTGTAATAAAAATATCAACAATAAGGAGGTAAAAATCGTGTTTAATAAGAAATTTATTTTCTTAGCATGTGTGATACTTTTATTCATTACAAGTATTTCAGTAATATCCGCAACAGACTTAAATGATGATGCAAATACTACAGCAAACACAATCTCTACAGATAGTACTACACATGCGATGGAAAACGTTCAAAATAATGAAAAAGAAAATTCTTACAATAGTGGCTTAGATACTAGTAATTCAGCTACTACGAATATAGGCGAAAATGATACTAGTCAAAATTCCGAAACAAGTACAAATACAAAAGATACAACTACGGAAGATGCAACAAGTACTGAAGACTATGTAGATAATGCTGTTGAAAAACAGTCTACTGTTCAATCAGCAAATACTCTTGATACTAGAACAATAGTAAAATCAACTACTACTCAATCAGTAAAAGGAGCTACTGAAATTACTGTTTATAGTTGGTGGGACTTTGTTTATAGTATTAAGTATTCTTCTACCAATGACCTTATAATTCACTTTGTTGAAGGTCAAACGTATACAATTAATACTAATTACCGTTTCTGGGACCAAAATGTAAGGGCTAGAAATGTTACAATTATAGGTCATGGAGCAATAATTGAAGGTAATGGTCATAGATTCCTTGAAATTGGTGGAGAAAGAACCCAAGGTATCTATTTAACTCTTAATGTAACAAACTTAACTTTCCAGAATTGTGGAAGAAAAACGGGTATGCATACTGGTGATATGGGTGGTGTAATCTATGGTATTCACGTACCTACACTTTATGTTTCAAATTGTACTTTCATAAACTCCACTGCAGGTCCTGGTGGAGCTGCAATATTGATTCATAGAGGTAATTTAACAGTTACTGATTCGACTTTCATTAATTCAAACGCAAATACTCATGGAACTATCCGTGTAGCTACAGATTATGCGAACCTTACAGTGGACAATGTTACATTTATAAATTCAACAACTAATGGTTATGGTGCAGCAATTTATGCCGATACTGGTGGAGATGTTAAAATTACAAACACCGAGTTTATAAATTGTTCTGTTGGTGGAACTTCTGTCTCAAGTGGTCGTGGTGGAGCTATTTATATTCAGAAGGCAGCAACTGTTAATTTGGAAAACAATACTTTTCTAAATAACTCTGCTGTTGGTGAAGGTACAGTTTACATAAGTTCAGATTCTTCAAGTCAGGTACAAACTATTATCAACAACACTTTTATTAACAATACAGCATATAATGGTGTTGGACTTAATATAAAAACTTCAAAAAATGTTATAATTTCAAATAACACTTTTGAGAACAATGTTGCAAATAACACATCTCAGGGTGGAGCAATTTTAATTCAAAAAGAAGTTGAAGCACAATTAAGTGGAAACATATATAAAAACAACTCTGCAGGTTCTGGAGGAGCACTTTATGTTGAAAGTAATGCAATAGTTCAATTAACTGATGAATTATTTGAAAATAACTCTGCAACAAAAGGATCAGCTATATATGCTGAAGGTAATATTACTTCATCTAATTCTTCATTCTACTACAATGAAGCTGATTATGGTACAGTATATATAACGGATTCATCCAGTATTTTCTCTGGAACTGATGATACTTATGAAAACAACACTGCTACTAGTGGTGGAGCAATATATGTTGATGTATGTGTTTCTACAGTTTTCAATAACAACTCATTCAATAATAACACTGCTACTAGTGGTGGAGCAATATATGCTCGTGATGATGTAACTATCACTGAATCCAGTTTCAATAATAACACTGCTACTAGTGGTGGAGCTGTTTATATGGTTGGAAGTGATTTGGCAATAGCTGATTCAGTTTTCGAATATAACTCTGCTACTAGTGGTGGGGCAATATGTTCGGATAGGGCAATTGATTCATCAAACAACACATTTGTTAATAACTCCGCTACCCGTGGAGGAGCAATTGATTTGAACTCAACATTATCTTTATTTGATTCTGATAATGATACATTTGAAAGCAACTCTGCTACTACTGGTGGTGTGATATATAATTATCGTGGAACAATAACTATTGATGAAGCTAAAATTAATAATAACCAGGCTTCTGAGGGTGGTTTTGTATATAGTAGTAACAGCGGAACATTAACTGTTACAGAAAGCCAGATTAGTAACAATAACGCAGGGGATGGAGCTGTAGTTTACAACCATCAAGGTTCAACCGCTACATTTAGTCAAAACAATATCACGGATAACACAGGAATCAATTCTGTCATATATAATAGTGGTACACTAACAGTTGACTCTAACAATGTAACTCATAACATTGTAACAGATAATGGAGGATATGTAGTGTCCAATGAAAATGGAACAATGACAGTAACTAACAATATCTTTACAAATAACACAGATTATGTAAGGGATATGTTATTAAATTCAAATAATGACAAGTATACTGTTTCAGCTAACACATATGATGGAAACTATTTGGAAACACATTTCACTATTGATGATATTGAAATTCACAATGGTGAAGATGTAAATAGTCCTATAACCATTTACCTACGTGATATATATAATGCTAAAGTCTTAAACGGAAACTTAAGCGCTTATGTCAATGGTGCTGGAGAAGCATATGCTGATTATCCGGTAGATGATGGGGTTGCTACAATAATTATTCAGAATAGTGTTTTACCAAATGATTCAGAAAGCGATATTAAAGCTGTGTATTCAACAAAAACCACTAGTTACCAAAGTTCTGAAACGACTTTCAAGGTTATTCCGTTCACGGACACTTCTATAAGTATAACATGCAGTGCTCCTGATGGTAAAGTAGTTAATAAAACAATTACCTACATAATTAATCTTACAGATTATAGTGGAAAAGAACTTAAAGGTAAAACGGTTAATGTAACAGTAAATGGAACAACCACTGAATATACTACTGGTGAAAACGGTCTTAGTGATGGAATTATAGTAGTTCCAATAGTATATGATGCTAATGGGGAAAAAACTATTCGTGTACAGTATTTAGGTGATGAATTCTATAATCACACAACTGCAGAATTAGAGCATTATGTGAGAAAAATTAATACTGAGATAATTTCTACAGTACCTCAAGGTATTGCACCGGGGGATGAAGCATTAATTAATTTCACATTTAAAGATGAGTATGGAAACACAATTCCAAACAAGAATATAACTGTAAGAATATTGAAAGGTTCAACAGAATTAGTTGCAACTTCAGTTCTAGTAAATGCTACTGGTAATGGAAATATTACTTTCATTCCTGATGAAGATGTTGATTATGAAGTTGAAATATTATTCAGGGATGAAAATGATAGTGTACACAATTACAGTATCAATAAATCTAGTTTATCAGTTAATAAAATTCCGAGTGAAACAACTCTTTACGATAATTTCGATATGGAAACTTTAGAAACTGACTTTGATGTTATATTATTTGATACAAGTAATTCTGAACCACTGCCTAATAAACCAATAACTGTATATGTCACTATTAAAGATGAGGATGGTAATTCTCGAACATTAGCTTATCCTGGTGCTGTAACCAATGGTACTGGTCATTATAATTTTACAGTAAAAAGGGATAAGCCATCAGAAACTGTCACAGTACAAATTTCTTATGATGGTGATTACAGATATGTTGGAACATCATTCACTAAGCCTTTTGATGGTGGACTGGTTATGGTTATGAATATAACCGCTACCAATACTTACATTAACAAAACCAATGTGATATCTATTAGTGTAGCAGATAAAGCTACTGGTCAACCAATTAATGGTAGTTTTATTGTTACCCGAGAAGCAAATGATAATGAGATAATTGGTAATGTTTCTGTAATAAATGGTAAAGGTTATTTAACTAATTATACGAGTGATGTATACCATGAAGCTGTTGTTCTTTATGGTGGTTTTGAAAATAAAACGGCCGGAGCTAGTCAACAGGGTTATATTCGTGTATATCAGATGTTAACTTTCAAAGTTGAAAAAATACCTACACGTATATCTGTTAATGTATTGAACGAAACAGTTTATAATACAACTTTAGGTATTGATATCACTGTTCCCGCAGAGGAATATGGTCTTGATCCTAGTGTTCAATATAACATAACTGGATTAAACGTGACTGTAAGGCATAATACGGGTAATGGTATAGTGGATGTTGGAACTGCTGAAGTTATTGATGGAAAAGCAGTAATTACTTTAACGGATGTTGATAAACATAAAGATTATGATTTAATAATTGACTATGATGGAAATGATTATTTCCAGGGCAGAGAACATGAAATTAAAGTAAAACCTGAAAAACTTCCAGTTACATTAACACCAATCATAATAAAAGATACTGCAGGTGATGTAACACTCAGAGTAAATGTAACATGTGATTATGAACCAAATGTTGATAACGGAACAGTTACCATTTACCTTGATGAAAGTTGGGAAGATATAGGTCGAGGTTATGTACGTGATGGTTACACTCTTATAACTATCAAAGATGAATACCTTGATAAAATTGGAACATACCCATTGGATATAAGATACAATGACTCTGAAACATTCAAAGACACTGATGTTGACTATGATTTAAATGTTGTGGGCAGATTTTCCACTATCAGTCCTAGTGTTAATAATACTGTAATCCATAATGTAACTGCAGATGTTGTATTGACTGATGCAGAAAATGGAAATCTTTTAACATTTAGGAACATCACAGCATATAACAGTAAAGGTCAGATAATCGGAAGGGGAACAACTGATGAAAATGGATTTGTAACAATCAAACTTAACCTTACACAGACAGGTCCTCATGCTGTCACATTCAATTACACAGGTAACACAACATATAGGGGAAGCTCAGCTGTTTTACCTATTAATGTTGAATACCGTAATGCGTCTATTGTAGAAGAAATATTAAACAATGTCACAAACAATGTAACCATTAAAGTTAATTTAACTGACAAAGATAATGGTACTCCAATTACTAAAGGAGACATTGCAGTCTTATACAAAGATGGTATACCTATCAAGGAAATTGAACTTGACAATGATGAAGGTATTGCAATCTTCGAAGGATTACAAATACCGCCAGGAGACAACACATTAGTCATTAGACTAAAAAATGATGGTACATATGATGATACAGATCATGAAATAAGAGTTCATGTTGTGTACCGAAACTTGACAGTTAGTTTCGAACAGGTAGACCCATATGTTACAGAATCAACCATAAAAGTTTCCTTAATTGATGAGAACACTCTTGAAAGTGTAACTGGTGATGTTGTCATATATGATACCAATAATTATATTATTGGTCGTGGATCATCCAAAGACAACGAAATATTCATCAACCTTCCTGCAGGAAATCATACAATAACAGTTACCTATCCTGAAAGTGGATATTATAACACTACATCTAAAACTGATAAAGTGGAAATTCTAAAATATGATACAATATTACGTTTAGCTACAAATGTTACCAATACCACAACAGGAAATCATGTTGAAATAAATGGTAAATTAAGATTAGCTGTTTTAGATGAAAGATTCATTGAAGATGCAACCATAATATTACGTGTAAACGATCAGGTTGTTAATATAACAAAAACTGATGCTGACGGTTATTATGCATTTGATTATCTTACAAGAGACATAGGTGAAATAACAGTAAATGTTACATTCGAAGAAACCGAAATTTACCTTGGAACAACAGCTAACGATACATTCAATGTAACCAAATTGCCAACATTCACCAATGCAAGTGTAATTAACAGTACATACGACCATGTTCAGTTAGCAGTAAACGTTACAGACATAAATGGTAACAAAGTTCCTAACGGTACAGTATATGTTTACAAGAAAGACAGTACAGATGTCATTGCACAAAACATCATACTTAATGGTCAAACAACTATAAACGTTCCAAACTTAGATGTTGGAGAAATATACTTAGTTGTTGAATACCAGGAAGATGTGTACTATCTTGCAAGCAATGCAACAAACAATACGGAACGTGAACATGAAGAAAACATAACCTTTGTAAATGTTACTAAAAAATCTTCATCAATAAGTATATTTATAGATGACAACAACCTAACAATCGGTGAAAACGTAACTATCAGAGGATTTGTATTATCTGAAGGTTCATTAGTACTAACAGGTACTGTAAATGTAACTATTAACGAAACAGTTTATCCTACCACAATAACTGGTGGAATGTATGTTCTAAGTAATATTACAAGTAAAGCAGGAATATATGATGTAAATGCTACTTTCATTGGCGACGATGAAACAAGCAACATAACAAGTGAAACTTTATCATTCAATGTCAGTAAAATACCTACAGTTACTACTGTAAGTATTGTTAATAGTACTGCGGGTCATGTAATGATAGAGGTTACTGTGACAAACAGTACTGGTGGTCTTGTATCAGGTACTGTTAATGTGACATTTAGTAATGGTACTGAGATAGCTTCTATTGCTATTGATGGTAAGGTTAATGTTACTATACCATCCGTTGATGATTCAAGATTAGAAGTTAATGTTACTTTCCTTGAAGATGACACTTACCTTTCAAGTGTTGGTGTAGATTCAGCATCAAGTATAGATAACACTACTGTAATTAATGTTGTTAAACAGACAGGTACAATCAGTATTGGCTTGAACGCTACTGAGTTGATTATTGGTGAAAGTGTTAACATTACTGGTGTTGTCATGGATGATGAAGGTAATGCTATCACTGAAAATGTTTATGTAACTATTGGTGGTGTTGACTATGATGATGTATTATTCCTTGATGATGGTTCGTTCTCATTGGTTAATGTGACAGTTAAAGCTGGTACATTCACTGTTAATGCTACTTTCACTGGCAATGCTAAAGTTGATGCTATGGTTAGTGAAAACAGGTCATTTACTGTTGATAGAA
>CAZUHM010000048.1:0-15407 GCA_964620575.1 uncultured Methanobacteriaceae archaeon
TCAGTACATTTTTTTACATTTTTACTTGTTTAAAATGCTCTAAACATTCAAATCATAATCTCATCATCTCGAGATTCCCCTGTAATTTTATCTTCATGAAGTAGATTATGTTTTTCTCGAATTTTTTTTCGGAATATATATCCGAAATCCTTTAAAAATGTTGTTTCAATCATCATTTCACCAGTACAAATATGTAATTTTAGTAGATAAATATTTAACTTTCTAAATATTAATTAATCTGAAAAATCTAAAAGCTAAAAATTTTAAATATGGTATATGGATATTATTTTTTTGTGCTACTTTATATGTTTGTGCTACAATTTTCTTGTAGTGATTTGTGCTACAAATTACCATTATGCTACAGTTAGTGGAGTGTTATAGTTTGTTATAGCAACTAAATGAAAATGAATTAATATTCAATAAAAAAATTTTATCAATTAATAATTTTTTACAATATATTTATATTATCAATTATATAGTAGTTATTGGGTGATAATTTTGATTGAAACAAAAATCTATCGCGGATCACAAACTGTTGTTCCAGCATCTGTTAAAAAAGCATTAAATGTTGATGATGACTCTATAGTACAATGGAATGTTATTGAAGAAAGACAAGTTGTAGAAGTATCATTTAGAAAAAAAAGATCACTATCCGAAATTATTGGGATGGTTAAAGATGATGGAAGAGATAGTGTGGAAATTAAAAAGAAAATAGAAAGAGGAGAAAAAATATAAAATGATTTATATTGATAGTAGTTTTTTCATTGCTTTAATGAATGAAAAAGACGTTAAAAAACATAAAAGGGCAAATGAATTATTTCCACAACTTGATAAAGAAGATAAAATCACTTCTGTGTTCATGTTATCAGAAACAATCACTTATCTAAATTCTAGAATTGATACAAAAAAAGTTCGAGATTTTTATGAAATTTTGTTGGATACTGTTAAAATATATTATCCAAATCCTCTTGAAGTAGATGAAAACATGGAATGTGTTATCAAATATAATGATTCTGCATCGTTTGCTGATTGTTATGCTGCATATATCATGAATAAACTGAGTATAACTGAAATTTACTCATTCGATTCTGATTTTGATAATATGGATGGTATTATTAGAATACACTAATATATATTATTCATCTATTTTTTTAAAATTAGGAATTGAAATTAAGAAAATCATAGGATATAATCTTTTAATTTGCATTTTTTAGAATGATAATATATGAATCTCTGATATGTTACCTTATTGTATTGTAGTATGTATTGTATATTGAAACTTTTTGTGCTACAGTTTTTATGGAATGTTATACTTCGTTAAGGCGGACTATAACGAAGAAATTGGCTCTGTAGAAATCCTTTGTTTGAGTGAAGTATGAGTATTACTCAAATATAAACTTCATAACAGATGGAACCATTTTATTCAATGCTATCCTAAATTCCATCCAACACTATTGTTTACTCATATTAAACAATAAGTGCTTTCATACGATTCCTGCCTAATTGTCGCCAACGCTAAGCATAGTAACTGGTACAGGCTATCCCCGGAAAACCCTCGGTTCATAAAAATCTTTCATTAATAATTTTTTTATTGGGAAAGATTTTCTTCAACGTTTTTTGGTCTAAACTTGACTAGATAAAATATCATTTTTTTGAAATTTATATTTAAAATGCCCTTTTACATCATTATTATCAACATATTCTTGGTAATAAAATTTCCTTTGTAAACATGTAGCTGTTCAGAATTCTACTGATAAAATAGGAAAATATGTTCTGTTTTCTTTCTATTTTACTTAGAATTTAGAATATTATTGTATGATTTATTTTATAATTGTTAGAAAATATGTTTATTAATATTAATAATTAATAATGTATTAATATGGATTTCTAATTTTATATATAATTTGCCAAGGTAGATAATATTTATGCAATAGTAGAAAAATGGTGTAGCAACAATCTTTTATACAATACAGGCATATTAAATGGTAAAAGATATAAACTAACGGCAGTAACAAAGAAAACAGTAACCCTAGGGTAAAGAAGCCCAGAAATACCACTAAATCTTAAACAACCAAGATAAAACTCGCCATAACCTGCCAAGACACAGTAAACGTGAAAACAATCAACATCCACTTGATAATCATAGATAAAGTTATATATTTTCATTACATATCTATACTCATGATTAAAATTAATTAATCAATAAAATATTAATTTATGATAGGTGGACAATCAAATGTCAAATAAAAACATTAAGAAAATGTTCTTATTTTTAACCTTACTAGTACTCTTTATAGGAGTAGTAAGTGCACAGGAAGTTTCTTCTGATTCAAGCACTGATGATGTCACAATAGAAAAGATTTCTGATAATGATAATAGTATAATTGAAAATAAAAACAGTGTTAAAAAAGATAATAATGACAATATTAAGACGGGAACATCCTCAAACTCAACCAATGAGTTAAGCAGTACAAACAAAGCATATACGACAACTGCAAAAACATATAACGAACTAGTTAGCAAAGTAAACCAGGCAAAAAAATCTAATTATACTAGTTATACAATCAACCTACAAAAAGGAACATATAATGCAACACAAAAACTAGATTGGGACGATACAAAAGTTACATCCAAACTAGTAATTAACGGACATGCATCAGTAATCAACGGATTAAACAAAATCCAATTCCTTGAAATTGGATCCGGTTACACAGTAACACTCAAAAATATTACGTTAAAAAATTTCAAAGGAGAAGATGGTGGAGCAATAGAAAATGAAGGTACCTTAACTATCACAAACTCAAAACTAACCAATAACAAAGCATCAGAAAATGGTGGAGCAATATATTCCAGTGGTAAATTAACCATAACCAAATCACAATTAAACTATAATACTGCAGGAGAAGATGGTGGAGCCATATACCTTGATAAAACAGAAAATTGCATCATAACCAAAAATTCATTCACAGGCAATGTGGCAGGAGAAGATGGTGGAGCAATCTATATTTTTAATTCATACAGTACAAGCATAAAATATAACAACTTTACAAAAAATACAGCTGAAGACGATGGGGGAGCAATAGCTAACATCCCACGTAGTGAATCATACACATATACTGCACAAGAATCATACCTAGTTCCGGAAAGCTATCTGGAACAATATTGGAATCCAACTAAAAATTATGGAATCGTAGGTTACACCACAACTTATAACTATAATCCGATGGGCTATTCAACACCAATACAAATACCACGATACGGATATACTGGAGGCTATGATTATAGAACAGCAACCAGATATGTGACCAAGTATAGAACAGTAACAAGAACAGGATACCATTACTATGGTTCAGATACAACCATACACGGCAACAATTTCATCGAAAACACGGCAAATGACCAAGCAGCAGCAATACTAATATCCCATGGTAACGTTAACATAACCAAGAACAATTTCCAAAGAAACAAGGACAACGTGACAACCAAGTCAATAGAAAATAATGGAGAAAACTATAAGAAAAATGTCTACAAATACTCTAAAAACGGAAATCCAATTGTAGACTATGGCAACACGAATATCATCTCAAACATATTCGATGACAGATTAGTAACAAAACTATCAGTAAATAAAATATCATCAGTATTCTATGGTCAAAAGTTAACAATCAGTGGAAAATTACTTAATGACGATGACCCAGTAAAAAGCCAAAATGTAACAATAACATTAAACGATAAACAGTTCACAACAAAAACAACCTCATCCGGATACTTTAAAATAAGTATAACTGCTAAAACAGTTGAATCTAACAATTTAACAATCAGTTATGCAGGTAATGATGTTTACATGCCAATAGATTACAAGAAAGCAGTGAGTGTGACCAAAAGCCCAATGAATATAACAATAACAAAAATAACACAAAAAACCTATAAGGATAAATTAACAATCACAGGTAAATGCACAACTGCATTAGGTAAACCATTTAAAAACCTCAATGTAACAGTAAACGTGAATGGTAAGAAGTATTTATCAAAAACAGACAGTAATGGAGTATACACTCTTACAATTAAAGCTATTAAAGTGGGCGTGAATAATGTAACCGTTTCCCATAAGGGAGGAAAAAATTATAATCCAACTTCAACAGAAACCACATTTAAAACTGTACAACGTCCTACAAACATAACCATAAACAAAATAGCAACAACTACAAAAGGAAAAACTGCAAAAATTACAGGTAAATTCACAGACAATACCGGAAAGACATATCAAAACATTAAGGTGAAAATTATAGTTAATGGCAAAGTTGCTTATGTAAAAACTGATAGTAATGGTGTATACACCTATAACTATGAAACCACAGCTAAAGGAAAATTTACTGTTACAGCAAGTTTTGCTGGAAATACCAATTATAAGGCTACTAGTGCTAAAACAACACTTAACGTAGCATAAGAGTAGAATTATTTTTACTCTAAAAATCTTTTTTTTATTATTTGAAAGTGTGTAACAACTCTCAATAATGACTAATTTTTATTACAATAATTAAACAAACAATTATTGAAGAAACAACAGCATTACCACAAATACCCATGAAAACAAGACAAAAACGTGGAAGATACCTAAGCAAATGTAGGACAAAATTCCAACATTAGTATACAGATTCAAAAAAAATAAGTAGAAGAACTAAATAATGTGAAAAAAAAACCTTAAAAATCACAAAACGAACTAACAAAATGAACAAAAACACAAAAAAATTATACACATCCTGAAGTGTATAAAAAATTATTTAAAAGCCCCAAATAAAAAAAAATAAAACATATCACACGCATCCCACCTTGTTTAAAGAATATAACTCAATAAAAAGATTCAGATAATAAAAAAATTCATTTAAAAAAAAATAACACCAAAAAACATAATATAATTAAAATTAATTAAATAAAAAAACTTTTTAAATAATAAAATAAAGTATAATTTTTTTAGCGTACACCCCTTTATAAGAAGAAAACAATCACATAACTGATAAAAATGAAGAAAAAAATAAAATACTTCTTAGTACTACTAGTACTACTATTTCTAAGTATAAACGTTGTAAATGCTAGTAACAACACAACTCATGGTCTAAACGGACACACACTAGAAAAAACAACACAAAACATGGAAAAAGTAGCAACAAGTACACAAGAACAAATACACAAAGAAAATACTAATAATATAAATACGACAGTAACAGAAAAACGGATAAATAAAATAAGCACAAAAGAAAACAGAAAAACAGCTACAAGCATAGACATAAGTGATTATACCAAATTACACAATACGTTAACAAGCTCTGCTTCAGATGATGTGACAATAAACTTACAAGCTGATATAACACTCGAAGGAAATACAACAGTAAACACTGCAATAAAAACATTAACAATAAATGGATTCCATTACACAATATATGGGGATGGACAATATCAATTCCTAACTATTAGAAGTGGAAGCTCCGTTAACATTAATAATATCACAATAACAAACTGTGAAGCAACAACTGGAGGAGCAATATATAACGAGGGAAATGTAACCATAACAGATAGTACACTCACACACAACAACGCAATACAGGGAGGAGCAATCTTCAACTTCTACAATGGCACTATGATACTAAACAACAACACACTACAAAACAACAACGCAAGCAGTGGAGGATCAATCTTCAACTACTATACTAATATGACCCTAACACATAACACACTACAAAACAACAACGCAAGCAGTGGAGGATCAATCTTCAACTACTATGCTAATATGACACTAAACAACAACACACTACAAAACAACAACGCAGACTTGGGAGGAGCAATTTACAACTACTACAATGCTACCATGACCCTAAACAACAACACACTACAAAACAACAACGCAAGCAGTGGAGGAGCAATTTACAACTACTACAATACTACCATGACCCTAAACAACAACACACTACAAAACAACAACGCAAGCACTGGAGGAGACATATTTAATGAGAGTAGTACTGTTATAGTTCAAGATTCTAGTTTCATAAATACATTTCCTACAGCTTTTCTAATAAACAAAAATGTCATCTTAGATGATTCGGGTAATTATATTCCAGAATCATCACCAGTGGATATATATGTTGATGGGGAAGATAAAGGAACATACCAGTTAACTAATAAAATAATAGAAGACTTCACAGTACCATTAGGTAATCATACTTTAAAACTCACAGTACAAGGAACCAATGACAATTACTCTAATAACGCCTACATACTAAACTATCTAATTTTCACGGAGACACAAACTAATTTAGAAATCATAAATAACACTGTAGGAAATACTGTAGTTAATGTAACAGTTCATGATGAAAATGGTGAATTAATAAATAATGAAAGTATAATAATAACTGATGAATATGGTCAAATAATAGCAATGGGATATATCAACCAAAACAATGAATCAATACTTAGACTAGATTTACCCTATGGAGAACATAACATAACAGCAACACACCCTGAAAATCCAGCATATGGACAATCCAGCAATACAACTACAATCAAAGTAAAACATAAAACCAATATTAAAATAGATGTAATAAATCCGGTAGAAGACAACTTAACTGCTATAATAACAATCTCAGACGAAAATAATCAGCCAGCAAAACAAGAAAAAGTCAATATAACATTACCAAATGGAACAATCATAGAAGAAACTACAGATGATAAAGGAGAAATAAGTCTTATAGGAAATGCATCAATAGGACTCCAAACAATCACAGCCCAAAAAACAGAAAATGAAAACTATTCAAATGCTACTCTAACACAACAAACATATATAACACAAGACTATCAAAAAATAATAGACGAATTAAACAACACAATACAAGAATTACAGGATACGATTGATAAACTTCAAGCTGTTAAAAACACAACCCTATCATTAGATGAAATTACTGATGCTAAATATAATAATGAAATAATTATCACTGGTACGCTAGTAAATGAAGATAGTATCGGACTATTTAATCAAGCAGTAACATTAACGATTGGTGAAACAGAAGTTAATCTTACAACCAAGAGTGGAATGTTTGAATACAAGACATCATTCAAAGAATTGGGAGAAAAAACTGTCACAGCCAGTTATGCTGGTAATGATAAGTATCAGGCATCAGATGCAAGTATCACATTCAATGTTGAAAAACAGGATATTATTATAACAGTTGATCCAATATCTGTCATTAAATACAAGGATAATGTAACAATCAGTGGTAAAGTAACTGATGTGAATGGTAAAGGATTATATAATATTAATGCAATTATTAAAATTAATGGTAAGTTATTCAAAGCTAGAACAGATAAAAATGGAACATTTAAATTCTCAAAACCTGCTAATCCAGCCGGTATCAACAATGTAACCATCAGTTATAATGGAAATGCTAACTACAATGGCTACTCAACCAATACAACATTCATCGTAGAAAAACAGAACATTACCATAACTGTTGATCCAATACCAGATGTAAAATATAAAAATAATGTTACAATCTCTGGTAAAATAACCGATATACATGGTAGAGGATTAAATAATATTGGTGCAATTATAACTATCAATGGCAGAGTATATAAGGCAACAACGGATAAATCAGGAGCATTTATAATTACAGAAACTATAAAAACAATAGGAATCAACAATGTAACAGTAAGTTATGGTGGAACTGCTAACTACAATGGCTACTCAACCAACATTACATTCAATGTTGAAAAACAGAACATTACTATAAGCATTAATCCAATACCAGATACAGTATACAATGATAACATTACAATTTCTGGTAAAATAATTGACTTGAATGGTAATGTTTTGAAGAATATTAATGCTCTTATAAAAGTTAATGCTAAGTTATACAAAGCCAAAACTGATAGTACTGGTACATATCTATTCACAACACCGGCCACAACTCTTGGAACAAATAATGTGACAGTAGGTTATGGTGGAAACAGTTACTATAATAGTTTTGAAAGTGTTACAACATTTAATGTTATTGCAAAAAGAGAATAATACCCCTAATATGATTCTCTTTTCCATCAACCCCTCTACATTTTTTGAATTTATGATGGTTTGCTAAAAATTATTCTTTTTACTTGAAAAGATTAAGTTTCAAGCCAATATTTTTTTCTTTCAACTATAATCACATTTTCTATAAATATGCTTTCCTTTTATTATTTAACAGTAACAAGTAATACAACAAAGTTACTAGATGACTTGATAAAATCATTTTTAAAGAGTTGTGAATTTTTTAGGATTAAAGCATCTTTTTCTTTATCATTCCAATCTATCATTTGATAATATAACTGGCTTCATATTCCATTTTTCTAGTTTTATATATTTTTTTAATTATTTAGGAATCAGTATTTAGGTAGTAATCATCTAATTGTTTGATGTTTGAGGGTCTTTAAGGTATATGTTGCCAAACATCATCAAACATACCTCCTCCATAATAATAACGGTAAAATACTTCATATCATAACCATTATCAGTACAAATCTTATATATCCTGTTACATATTCCCCTATTCTCAAGTATATCAACAAGCATACCCGTTACGCTACCTGCCTTGTAATATTTCCATACAACTTCATTAACATAATCCTTATCTATTTTATTTTCTAACATATATACATCTAGTCTTCTTTTGTTTCTTTTTCTTTAGTACATCATCATATATGAATTCACCATCACCCTTAGTAATTTCACATTATAACGTATACTGATAATATATCCAACCTTAATTTCATCCATCTTCTTATCCAGATGGTAACAATCCCCAACATCACGGTAAATACCATCGTTTCGCTTGATAACATAGAAGTTATGATTCCATTTAACAACATTAAACTTATTATCTACCAGTTAACCCCCAATAGTGTCGCCAGAACCTTAAGGACTCCATGCACTATTGTTAATATTAATCAACACTCATCATCAGAGTCAAAATTATTAGCATCAGTACCTAAAAAAATCCCAAAAAGAAAAAAAATAATCTGTGTGTTGGAATAAATTCATTTTACTATTTTTGGTTTTTGAATTTTATTTTCTATATATTCTAATTTTATCTTATAAATTATTTATTCAAATTTATAAAAACTATAAAAAGGACTGTTTAGAAAATTAATTATTGTTTGGTGTTTATTTATATGTATTAAAGTTATGGATTTGAAACAGAGCAAATAGTATTATCTTTGTTTGGATTATGACATTCCAAGTGTGATATTGTTCTTTTAGTTACGTATTTTGTGCATGTCTAATAAAGATATGATTTATGAATTGTGGATGTTAAAAAGCGTGAAAGACCTATGAATCCCCCATAATATATGATTGCACTTCTTATATATTGTGCTCTACATCATTCTAGAATGAATGAATTGGCCAAAATGGCTGAATTTCATAAGAAATTCAAATATGTTAACAGTGATTTAAAACCTTCCAGTAGAGTTTTACATAAATAAGCTAACAATTAAAAGAATCAGACAACCCCCCCCCCCAAAAAAATAAAATAAAATAACAAATGAATAACAATTATGTGATTTAATAATGAAACTAATAGCAATAAATGGAAGCCCAAGAAAAAACTGGAATACTGACACACTACTCAAAGAATTAATCAAAGGAGCAGAAGAAAACAATGCAGAAACAGAACGAATATACCTCAACGACTTAAACTATAAAGGATGCATCAGTTGTATGGGTTGCAAACTTAAAAACGGAAAAAATATAGGAAGATGCAATCTAAAAGATGACTTAACAGATGTACTGGACAAAATACATGAAGCAGATGCACTAGTAATAGGTTCCCCAATATACTGGTACGATGTAACTGGAATGACACGAAACTTTATAGAAAGACTTCTATTCCAATACTTAAACTATGACGAATTTTCTAAACCACTCAGCACACCAAAGAAAACAGCCATGATATATGCAATGAATGCACCAGAAGAAATACACAAAGAACAAAAACTAGACGACCTAGTATTCAACAAATACGAAACCCTAATGAAACAATACTTCAAGGAATGCACAACACTATATGCAACACAAACACTATTAGTTAAAGACTACACAAAATACCACCTAGCCGGATTTGATGCAGAAATGATACAAGAAATACACGAAACACTATTCCCCGAAATATGTAAACAAGCCTACGAACTTGGAAAAAAACTAACAACTGAATAATAAAAATCTTCTCTTCCCCCCCCATTTTAATCAGTTTTTCTTAAAAACCTCAGATAACAGGAAAAAACTTGTTTTAAAATCTTCCAAAAAATAATTCCACAAACAAATAATAAAAATGTTATATGTAGTAAATTAAAAAAAAAAAGATTAATAACAAAATCAACAATTAAACCCCAACAGGATTCTGAACAACCACTTAATTTAATATTAAATAAATTTTTACGGAATATCAATTAATTAAAAAGTTATGCGGGAAATAAGTATTTGTTTTAAAATATAAAAGTAAATATATGCAATCATTAGAATCTGATAAAAATTATTTATACTCTTTTTCCAGTTAGTACAACAAATATTATATAACAACAATTTCAAAAATAATAGCAATAATAAGCTTATAGGATTTAAACTTAAATAATATTGGATGATATTATGAATAAAAAACTTAAGATAGGAATTATTTTATTTATCTTCATATTCATTGCAGGTTTCTTTGTATATGCTCAATTTTATTATCATGCTGAAAAAACTGCAACAGATTATATTAATGGAACAGAAGATGTCAAGGTTACTAAAATATCAAATGGGCTGTTTTTGGATGGTTACGGAAATGATACGGCCATCATATTTTATCCTGGAGCTAAAGTAGAATATACATCATACTTACCATTATTCATGGATTTATCAAGTAAGGGAGTTGATTGTTATCTTGTAGAAATGCCCTTCAATTTAGCATTCTTTGGTATTAATAGTGCAGATAGTATTATTGAAAATTCAAATTACACACATTATTATATGGCTGGACACTCATTGGGTGGAGCAATGGCTGCTAGTTATGTGAATAAAACAGATAAGAAAATAGATGCTTTGATTTATTTATCATCTCATTCATCGGTAGGGTTAAACGTTCCAATTTTATCTATTCGTGGTACAAATGATGGTGTTATTAATTTAAAGAGTTATCAGGAAGCCAGGTCATTGTATAAAAATAATTTCACGGAAATATTAATCAATGGTGGAAACCATGCCCAATTTGGAAATTATGGAAATCAGTCAGGTGATAGTCAGGCAAGCATCACTGCCAAAAGTCAACAGGATCAAAGTGTAGATGCAATTATGAAATTCATTAATAACCTCACTTCATTATCCTAATTTTTTTATAATTTAAATTTTGACATTATCTTCGAATTTAATCTTTTTTTTGTCTTGTTCCACATCTCTTTTTTTATCTGTTTTTCGTAAATGTTATAATAAATGATAAAAGATAATATCTATAAAAAATAGATAAATGAACAAAATAAGTTAAGATAATAACATTAAATTTTAGGAGTGGATTTTTTTATGAATTATTACTTACTTAATGGAAGTCCAAGAAAAAATAAAAACACAGCAAAATTATTAGAAGCAGCCAAAGATGGTATTCAGGATACAATTAAGGAATTAAAACCTGATGAAGAAGTTAATGTAGAAATAATTAATTTATTCTCATTAAACTATAAAGGATGCATGTCCTGTTTTAACTGTAAATTAATTGATGGACCATTCTATGGTCAATGCCCAATAAATGATGACTTAAAAGATTTATTACCAAAACTATGGGACAGTGACGGAATAATCATTGCAAGTCCAATCTACTTCTCAGATGTAACAGGTCAAACAAGAAATCTGGTTGAAAGATTATCATTCCCTAAACTAGTATATGGAGGAGATAGCTTGCAAACTAGGAAAATACCAAGTGCATTCTTCTTAACAATGAATGTAACAAATGAACTATATGAAAACTACTATGCACACATTGATCCAATGATGAAGACAGTAATGGAAGTAGTAACACAAGAACCACACCTACTAAAAGCATACAACACAGTACAATTTGATGATTACAGCAAATATGAAAACTATATCTTCTCAGAAGAAGAAAAAATCCAATACGAAAAGGACAACTTCCAAGATACATTAAACAATGCATACAATATAGGAAAAGAAATAGCACAAAAATCCTTAAAATAACCCCCACACATAATCTTCCCTTTTCTATGATTCATTCGTCGTCACATTTACTGGGTGTTGATGTAATAATGATTTTAACAAGAGGAACAATAAACTTTTATCAAACATATGCCTCTTAAAGAGATTTCTGAAGAAATATGTAAATGTGAAATTGAAATAAAAAAATTAATTTTTTATTCAAATATGTTATAAGGACAGCACACTAGTTTTTTTTAAGAGGTTCTGTGTTTCATCGTTGTTTCAAAGATTAAATATGAGAGGTTCCCTTTATTTTATCTGCAATATTTTCTAAAAAATAAGTGGCATTATCATGTCTCAAAACTCCAATAACTCTTTAATAAGACAAAAATACTACTGAAAAAATGATAAAAGGTATCGTTAAGAATCTAATTATTGATAATATTTTCCTGCACCCATTTTGTGAAACATGATTTTTTTAATAACTTCCATATGAAAATCTTTTTCAAATATTTCTTTTAAACATTCTTGGTTTTTAATACAAGTTATTGAAACGACTCTTTTGGTTGATTTTACATATTCTAATCAAAATTTAGGTTCCCAACACATATGATTTTTTCCACCCCACATCAATTGTTTGCTAGGATTAATATTACTCCAAACTCAAATTAAATAAAAATAATTAAATAATATCTAAAATAACACATGATTTTTAATTATTTTCTATTTTTACTAGTGTAAGTAAGTACTTGCACTCGAAAACCTTTATATACACACTCCAATATATTAGTAACTAGAGAAAAAATCAAATTATTAAAAATGCAACTCTATCGGGTGATAAAAATGAAAACAATAACAATAATCGGATGTTTATTAATAGCCATACTTGGCATAAGCTGTGTATTAACAGCAGGCAGTTTAACAAAAGACACAACAACTAACGCAGTAACACAAAGTTTAAATGACCAACAACAAAATACAACCCATGATCCGGTTATAACAAAAACAGCAGAAGTATCTAAAAATGCACAAAATAACGCAGTACCTCATAAAAAAGAAAATAAAATAATAAAAGAAACAAAAAAAATAAACAGCACAAAAACAAATACAAAACATGAAAACAATTCAAAAACAGTAAACAACAACACACAATCAAAACAGTAAACAATAACACAAAAGTACAAAACCAAAGCATAAACTCAACAACAAACACAACCAAAACAAACCAGACCAACACAACAGTAAAAAACCAAAGCATAAACTCAACAACAAACACAACCAAAACAAACCAGACCAACACAACAGTAAAAAACCAAAGCATATCCTCAAATAACAACTCTACAAAAATCAACGTAAACACCACAGAAAACAACCCAAAAACAGTAAACAAAACTACAAACAACACACAATCCTCAACAGATAGCCAGATGAGCAGATACATAGCATTTTATCAAGAAAACCATGATGTGGACAAATTAAGAGCATTAGTATCACAAGACCACTCAGCAGATGAAACACAAAAAATAGTAAACCAAATCATCGGAAAATACTAAAATGAAGCATTTCATAATAGTAACAAAGGGAAAAACATATTTTTTTCCTATCCTCTTTTTTTAAACTCGAATGAGGGTGTGCAACAATTATTGAGTTAAATGAATAATTGTATGTCATGTCTTAATTAACAATTTTACTTTTTATTGTATTTTTTATGTTAGATTTATTATTGTTTTTTCTTGTTGTTGTTCTTTTAGTTCTATGTTGTGTATTTTTACTATGTTTTGTGCTGTGGCCATGAGTGTTTGTTGCATTTTAGTATTTTCTAGGCCTATTAGATGGTATTGTCGGTAGTTTAGTGTGTATTTGTTGTATGCAAATCGTGGTTCAACCATTGGCATTCGTTTTTTGTATTGTTTTTGTCCTTCTGGTGTTTCAAATTTTGCAGCAAGTAATTCTTTGGCATCGCTGGTGTAGTCGGTTATTATTTTTCCTGTCATTTTATTTGTCAGGCATATGTCTCGGGAGGGACATTTGCTGTATGCACTGCTGTAGTAGATTATTCTGTCATTGTATTTTCAGGGGTAGACTTGTTGTACTGGTAATTTTTTGTTTTCAGGACATATGTAGCAATGGTTTTCTTCATCATATATCATGTTGTGTTTTGAAAATCCGTCTTTTTTGTTATTGTTTGTTATTTGTTGACTTTTTCTTCTCAGAGAATCTTTTTGGTGTGATGCTTGTTGTTTATTAGGCATTATTACAGAGTATTTTTCTTCTGTATGGTTTTTGTATACTGTTTTGTTGGTGTAGTATCCATGATCTGCTAGTATGTCCATGTTATGCATTATTTGGTCTGTTTGTTCATTTGTTAGGTTTAATGCTTGTTGTATGTTTTGTTGTGTCATTTTTATCATTGGTATTAATAGTTTTTGGTCGTTGGCATCTTGTGTTACATCTACTGCTATTATTAGTCCGTTTTTATTGTCTACTGCTATTTGTTCGTTGTATCCTGTTTGCATGACTTGTTCTTTATTGGGACTTTTACGTGCTTCAGGATCCGTATAATTTACAGTGTTTTTACCACTCTTTTCTAATTCTTCAAGACATTTTTTGAGTTTTTGTACTTGTTTGTAGGCTGTTTCAGGATGTTCTATGGCTTGTTTAAGTATTGTTTTTGCACAATAATTAAAATCATTATCATCTATTAATTCATACATTTCTTCATCATATTTGTCTTAATTTGTTTTCATGGAGTCTTTCATGGATTTGTTACGGTATTGATCTAGTTTCTTGATTTTTATCTTTAACTTTATCTTCTTCTGGTTTTATTTTCTTTATAGTTTTTGGTTTTTCATCTGTTTTAACTTTTATGTTCTTGGATTCTTTTAATGCTTCTTTAATTTGTTCTTTTTTATCATTTTCATTCTGTACTGTTTTGTTATTTCGATTTTCTAATGCTTTATTTTCTTCTTCATCAGTTATTATTCCTTTTTGAATAATGTGTAAAAGTTTTAACACATCTTCATTGGTTAAATTATTGTATTTATTAGCATAAGCCTTAGTTTTACTTCCATCAATACTAATACTGTCTAAATCAATTAGATCTTTATTGTGCCCATAGTTTATTGTTTCTAAAAATACTTTTTCAATAAGATCACTATGTTCACGTTTAAAAGCAGCAATAGTGCTGAAAACAGGAGTTTGAAAACCA
>CAZUHM010000049.1:0-15320 GCA_964620575.1 uncultured Methanobacteriaceae archaeon
TCCAAGTACGTCACCTAATGTTTTAGGTGAATATTTTTCTACCCATTTCAATTTGATGCAACCTTATTTAACTAATAAAAATTTACTTATTAAAGCTTCTAATTGGAGTCTTGGATTAGCTCCTTCTCTTATTCTGTAATCATATTCACTCATATATTCCATTAATTTTACAAAGTTTTCCTCATCAATCAATCCTTCTCGTGACATTTCAGTTACTTCTTGATATAATTGTGTTATTAAATCATCACCACTGATTCCTTCCACAATCATTATATCACGCAGCAAATCTCTTGCACCAAGAAAATCTTTATCTAATGCTTTGTTAATAATTTTTCTGACATCTTTTGGTTTTGCTCTACTGATTACTTCATATACTGCATCTTCAGTAATTTTATTATCTTCGGTTGTTGATGCCTGCAATATATTAATTGAACGACGCATATCACCTTGTGTGAAGTAGACTATGTTTTCTAAAGCTGTTTGATCTGCTTCTATTCCTTCCTGTTCAGCGATGTATTTTAATCGATTGATTATTTCATATGCCTTAATTGGTACAAATCTGAAAATTGCACATCTTGATTGTATAGGATCTATAATTTTTGATGAATAGTTACATGATAAAATGAAAGAAGATGTTTTTGTGTACATTTCCATTTCACGACGTAACGCTTGTTGAGCATCTTTTGTCATGTTGTCCACTTCATCCAAGAATATTATCCTAAAAGGTGAACCAACTGCTTTTAGTTTACAAAAACTTTTAATTTCATTTCTTACTGTGTCAATTCCCCTTGCATCTGAAGCATTTAATTCCAGGAAGTTTTGTTGCCAATATTCACCTAATAAACTTTTTGCTAATGCTAATGCACATGTTGTTTTTCCGACACCTGCTGAACCTGTGAACATAATGTTAGGCATTGAATTTTCATCTACATATCTTTTTAAACGTGAGACTATCTGTTCTTGTCCTACTACTTCATCCAGATTTTGTGGCCTATATTTTTCTACCCATGGAGTATTCATTATTTTACACCTATTTAATTATTATATATCTTTTATGCTCTTACTAACAAATATGCTATAGAAACAACAATTATTGTTAATACAATAACAAATCCAAGTATTGCACCAACAATATTGAATTTATTCATATTTTACACCAATTATAAATCTAACAACTGTTTTTTCTTAAGTTCAAATTCTTCTTCTGTGATTATACCATCTTCTTTTAATTCATAGTATCTTCTTATTTGATCAATAGGATCTACTTGTACATATGTTGGGATGTATTGTGGCATGTTTATGTTTTCTGAACCCATTTCTGCTTGTAAATTATTAATTCCTTGAGATAATTGCTGTTTCATTTTTCCTATTTCTGCATTTGCATTGTCTTGTGTAATTTTTGTATCTTCACTTGAAGAACTTGAGGTTTCTACAGATTTTGGTTCTTGTTCAGCAATATTTTCAACAGGTTTTTCTTTAACTTCCTCTTTAACTTCCTCTTTAACTTCCTCTGTTTTTTCATCAGAATCATTGATCATTCTATCCAAATCAATTTCTTCATCAATAATTTCATCTTCATCATCTGATTCTGACACAGGAGCAGATTCTTCTTTAACTTCTTCTTCAGAAGTTGTTTTTTCAATATTTTCCTGAATTTCATTAGAAACAGGAGTTTCATCCGATTTTACTTCTTTCTCAGGAGCAACATTCTCCATATTTTCTTCTTTAGGTTTTTCAAGTTCCTCTATACTTTCTTCCACAATAGGTTCTTGATTCTTAGAAGAATTATCTTCATCCAAAGTTTCCTCTACAATAAGTTCATCAACAAATAACTCATCATCATCTTCCATTACTAATTCTTTTGATTTAGCTACTTGTTTAGCTTGTTTAAGTGATTGTTCAGCTTTAGGTTCTTCAATTTTAAGTTCAGATTCATCAGTTTCAACAAGTTCTTCATTGTCTTTTTCGAATTCTATAATCTCTTCCTCTCCTAAAACTTCAAAACCATCTTCTCCTTCATCTTCAATTAGTTGTAATGAATCCCCATCATTTTGAACTTTGTCTGTTGCTGTTTTTTCTTCTGAAACATCAAGAGATTTTTCTTCTTTGACAATATCTTCAGGAATTTCTTTAATTTCATTATCTGTTTTTTCATTTGCGGAATTAAGAGATTGTTCTATTTCAGACTCTACTAAATCATCAGATTCATCCAAATCAGAAAGACTTTTTTCTTCTTCGGAATCTTTTTTTGCGTTCCTAAATTTACTAGTAAATGCTGAAAAACCAGATTTAGATTTGGAATCAGTAGATTTGATATTTTGTTCAATTTCATCTAACTCTTCATCAACGGATTGATTAACTACAGATTCTACAGCATCAGCAGTCTCATCCTCATCAGAAAGACTAATTTCTTCTTCCAAATCATTTTTCACATTTTTAAGTTTACTGGTAAATCTAGAGAATCTTGATTTATTAGATTCTTTTTCTACTGATGCTAAAGTTTCTTCTATTTCATCATCAGAACCAGTTAAAGGAGCAGCAGTAATTTGTTCTTTAGTAACAGCTTCATTAATTTTTTCATCAATTTCTAAATCATCTTGTTCTTGAGCGTTGCCTTTTACATTTTTAATTCTGTTTGTTAAACCTGAGAATTTTGAATCATTATTTATTACTTCTTTTTCCAAATCAACCTGTTTTTGATCTCTTGAATCCAATATATCATCGTCAAAATCATCTACTATAACATCTTCTTGACTTTTATTATTCAAAGAGTTAGATCCAATCATCCCATGTCTTGAAGTCTTTTTCTGTTCTTTTTCAGTATTTTTGATGTCTAAGAGGGTTTCATAAAATGCTTCTAATTCTTCATCATTATTCTCTACACCAGCAAGGATATACTTCTTATGTGCAATACCAATTTCTAATTTTGGTTCACTGAAAAAGTTTCCTTTATCATAACTCAAATAGGTTATTGCAGATATTGATTCTATGATTGGATGTTTATCAGAGTAGGATTCCAATATTAATTTATAAGATTCCATTCTTGCAGATGATTTTCCATAACCATCCACTTTTACTATACCTACCCCTTCTCCTTTTTGGATGAAAGGAATCATATTCGGATTTACTTCTGTTTTACCAAATAAAGACATGTTTACACCTGATTATTATTGTTTATTATTTTAACTGGTTTGTTGTTTTCTACTACTACTTTCATCATATCTTCAGCATATACTGTGTTATCAAATATTTCTTTAGCTTCTTGTTCCAATAACTCAGAACTGGTGTATCTATTAGAAAGATGTGTCAGTATCAGCTGATCTACATTAGCATTTTTAGCTATTAAAGCGGCATCTTCTGCTATAGTATGCCCATTTTCTATTGCTTTATCCCTAAATTCTTTAGAAAATGTTGCTTCATGAATTAAAACATTTACATTTTTTGCAAAATAGATCATGTTTTCTTGAGGTATTGTATCCCCACTGTAAACTAATTTTACACCATTACGTGGAGGACCTAAAACTTGTTCTGGAAGTATTGTGTTTCCATTTACTGAAACAGATTTTCCAGATTGTAATTGACCAAATAAAGGACCGGGAGGTACTCCTAATTCAATTGCTTTAGCTCTTAAAAATTTAGGCTGTTTTATTTCTTCTATCTTGAACGCATAAGCTGTAATGGTATGTTTCATTTTCATTGCTTTAATTAAAAAGTTATTTTGTTGATATAAAATCGCTTCTTCATCCAATATTTCATGGACTATTAATTCATAGTCAATAGAATAAAAGCCTATCTTTTTAATATGTTCAATTAATTCAGATATTCCTTGTGGACCATAAATATTTAATGGCCTGGTTCTTCCACGGAATGCTAAAGATTGAATTATACCAGGAAGTCCAAGAATATGGTCACCATGTAAATGTGTGATGTAGATATCATCAATTTTCATAGGACTGACCTGTGCTTCCATGATTTGTTTTTGAGTTCCTTCACCACAATCAAAAAGAACGGTTCTATCATATATTTTAAGTACAATAGATGCGTGATTTCTTGTTTTTGTGGGAATAGCCGAAGCTGTACCCAAAAATGTCAATTCTATTATTTTAATACCCCATTTTTATGATTATTATGTTATTAAAAAAACAATTAAATTAGTATATATTTATATTTATACTTCTTATTTTTAATATTTTAAAGAATTTTATAATCATCAAAAAATCTACCATAAAAATATAATATTCATCATATATCTTATAAATAAAGACTAAAGAGAAATCATTGATTTAATAATTATGAGAATAAAGAATGTAATTGAAATAAAGGATTAATAAAGAATTATTAAACATTAATTATATAAATAAAAATAGAATTAATCTATTGGAAAGGGTTATTATGACAATTTTTAGTGATAACAGAATTATGGAAAATGTATACGATGATATTGGATTTGAAGACATAACAACAAATAGTCTTGTTCCTGAAAATAAATGGGCTCAGGCAGAAGTTCTATGCAAAGAAGATGGAATCTTGGCCGGTATGGATGTTGCTCATTACATAATTAACGAATTTGGATTGAATATTTCTAGCACATACCTTGATGGTGAAGAAATTCATAAAGGTGATGTTATCCTAGAATTCGAAGGAAAAGCTAAAGACATATTAATGGTTGAACGTTCAATTCTTAATTATATGATGCATTTAAGTGGTATTGCAACCTTGGTTAAAGATACCTGTGAAAGAGTTCATGAAGTTAATCCAAATGTAAGAGTTGCTTGTACTCGTAAAACTACGCCGGGCCTGCAGAAATTAGAAAAAAAAGCTGTGGAACTTGGTGGTGGTGATGCACATAGATTCAAATTAGATGATTGTGTTTTGATAAAAGACAATCACATACAAGTTGTTGGTGGCGTAATAGAATCTATTGAATTAGCCAAAGAAAATGTTAGTTTCACCAAGAAGATAGAAATTGAAGTTGAATCTGAAGAAGATGCTGTACGTGCCAGTATGTTTGGTGCAGATATTGTGATGTTAGACAATATGAAGCCTGATGAAATTAATTCTGTTTTAAATACACTTAAAGAACGTAGATTAAGAGAAGATGTTATTATAGAAGTTAGTGGAGGCATTACTCCAGAAAATATTATTGAATATGCCAAGTTAGATGTTGATGTTATTTCTAGCGGTTTCATAACCAACAGTACAAAATCTTTAGATTTGAGTTTGAACATTATCTGATTTTAAACTTTTTTTTATTATAAACTTTTTCGATAATTTAATCCCTTATTTTTTAAAAAAGAATAATATACACCCATATTAAATAATTTTTTTTTAGAAAATTTTACTCTTAAAATTAATTATCTTAGATACACTACTAATTAAAATTAATAGTTTAATCATAACACCATACATTATTAATCAGTAAACGTATAATTTTAACATTACATTTATTAACTAAAAGAGATATAAATAGTAGTATTAATAAAAATTGATAATTTAATATAATTAAAAAAAAATCAAGAACGTGATTATATGGCAGAATATGAAGAAATTAACGAAATCGAATCACAAGATTTAGAAACTGAAGAAATGGTAGACGAAACTGAAGAAAATTTAGAAGAATCTGAAGAATATTTAGATGAAGACGAAGAAAAATTACCATTTGCAAAAGCAGAAGTAGTTCGTTTAATGAAACAACACTTAGACGATGACAAAATGATCAGAGAGCGAGTTAAAGTAGAAATGAACAAATTCTTAGGAGACGTACTTGCAAACGTATGTAAACAATTAAACGATTACCCATATTCAACAGTAGAATACGAAATGCTCAAAGAATCCACATATCCCTACACAAACATTGAAAGAATTAACGAAGAAAAAATTAGAATCCTAAAACACTTAGATGCAATAAAAGCAGACTGTGATGCATTAAGTATGGATGTTAAAGCAACATTAAAACTCAATGATAAACCAAATCAAGATGAAGAAGAAGAAGAAGATGATTTATTCTAAACATCCGAAACTCTCCCCTTTTCACCACCCCAGTTACATTTTTTTTAATACTACTTTTTACAAATATCAAATATACAATGAATTTTTGGTTGATATAAATATGAAAGTAAACTTTGATAAATTACCAATTTCCATTGGAGGAGCCATTCTTGGAATTACGGCCATGGGTAACTTAGTACATGATTTTTTCCCCTATAGTCGAGAATTTTGTGGCATTATAGCAACATTGCTTTTCATTTTAGTAATTATAAAATTAGTTAAATATCCTGAAACTTTTAAAGAAGATTTAAACAATCCCGTACTCGCAAGTATTATTGCAACATTATCAATGGCAATAATGTTACTGGCAAACTTCATATATCCGTATACAAATTATACTATTGCAATATCAATATGGACATTTGCAGTACTTTTGCACATATGTTTTGTTATAAATTACATTCTTAAATTTGTCTTACATTTCGACATAACTGATTATACTGCAGGATCATTCGTTGTCTTCGCGGGCATACAGATGATAGCTATAAGTGCACCTACCTTTCATCAAGAATTCATAGGAAGTATTGCATTTTGGTTTAGTTTTTTATGTGTAGTTTTGGTATTCATTACAGTTTCATACAGATATATCTACAAACCAGTACCAGAACCAACAAAACCAGTTATTGGAGTATATGCAGCACCATTTAGTTTGTGTGCAGTAGGTTATCTATCTTCAGTTTCTCCAAACAATTTTTATATGGTAATGTCCTTTTACATAATTACAAAAATATTATATGTAATGGTTCTAGCAAAATTCATCCAATATTGGAACAAACCATTTTATCCAACATATGCAGCATACACATTTCCTATTGTAATAAATGCAGTAACGACATTACAAACGATGAAATATTTAACAAGTATAGGAATTACTTTATCATATATGCAATATGAATTAATAATAGAAATAATTATAGCAATAGTTTTAGTATCATATGTATTAATAAATTATTTAACAGCTATTTTTGTAGTTCCAAGAATAAGAGGTTAATTAATTCATAATTAACTTCACTATTTTTTAAAAAAAAAAGAACAATGAGGAGTTTAAATAAATTCTACCAAATCTTCGATACATTTTCTGTCAGTACCTCTTGGTTCAGCATTTGGATAACCCAACGGAGTTAGTAAAACAGGTTCATATTCATCCGTTAATCCCAACATTTCAGACAACGGTTCCTTATTAAAAGCAGCTATGAAACAAGTTCCTAAACCAATCTCTGTAGCTTCAAGGATAATGTGATCCATAACTATAGTAGCATCAATATCACCTAAGTTTTTACCATCCCACCTAGTCCATGCATCACCAGGTTTAGACACAACTGCAATAATATAAGGTGCTTCCGTAAACCAATCCCACTTGCCAATTAGTTTTAATTCTTCAACATGTTTTTTTGTATCTATGACAAATATTTTAAATGCCTGTGCATTTACCCCTGTCGGTGCAACCTGAGCAGCACGTAATACCTTATTTAATTTTTCTTCCTCAACTTCTTTTTCGAGATATCCCCGTACACTATATCTTTTTTCCATAACATCCAAAATAGACATTATTCCACCTCATCCTGATCTATTGTTGTGAAACCTGTTTGTAATTTATCAGCTTCTTCTTGAGTTAAAAATTCCTTTTCAGCATCATCATCATCAATTACACTATTTCCGAAAGGATCTTCAAGTATCAAAGTTGTTGAAAGTTCACCCAGTTTGATTTTTGCAATATTTTCAATAATATCCAGGGCATTTTCTCTAACAACAGGATCTATTTCATCACCTTCAAGCTTCAATGCTCTTACAACAGCACTTTCAAATCTGTTCAATATACCTTCCACATTTGAAACATAGCCCTCTGATTTAGGTCCCGGTTCTACCTTCAAACCTAACTCAGGAATAGTTACAGTAGCTGTTTGTGATTTTGCCACCCTAGAATCTAGTTTACTATCATCTATTTTTAATGTGAATTTAATCGGATCGTTATGTTCTAATGAAATACTATCTGATGACTGATATCCACAATTTTTACATGATACTGCTGTTTCAAGTATGTCACCAAAGTAAGGAATGTTATCCGTCCTATTTGTTACTTCCAAAGTTTTAACTCCCCCACAAACAGGACAATCAGAGTACATTATTTCATTATCATATTTAATATTATCTTCAGTCATTTTATCAGTTTTTTTTCTATTTTTTTCTATTTTTTTCTTCAAAATATTTAATTGTATTCTTATCAATAATTAAGTTATTTTCATCCAATTCTTTAATTATTTTATCTAAACTTTCCCTGTCAGTAGCAGAAATATGGTGACTATGGATATTATTTGATAATTCATATAATTTTTCAAGAGATTCCCTCTGTTTTGAACCCTCATCCAACCTATTTATTAAATCATATGAATGGTAATCCTCATCATATCCATCCATGTTGCTTGTCAACGGTTCTTTAAATTCAGGAATGTAATAAGAAATATCTGTAATTTTTCCACCATACTTATCAACAATTTCCCTTTCCAATTCTATTTCATCAACAGAATGTCTTACAAAAACTTCTTCTGATATTTCATTAATGATTTGCAATATTTTACTTAAAGTTTTTTCCATTGAAATGTTATTAATTACGGGAATAGATAAAGAATTTGCCTTATAAATTAAGAAATCATTTATTATACGATTTTCTCTGAAGTAATCTAATTGAGCTCCACCACGTTTAATTGCTATGGCTCTTGAAATAAAACGTTCCTGATGAGCTTCCTTATCAGCAGTTAAAATAAAAAAGTATACATTTGCTTCACGTTCAAATTGCTGAAGATTAATTAATCCCGGAACTAGATGAACTCCCTCAATAACAATAGAGTCCTTATCTTTAACTGAACGTTTAATAACTTTTTCAATAGCAGGAATAACAAATGCAGCGTGTTCTTCAAAACCGGCTTCAATAAGTTTTTCTTCATTATCATAATTTAAATAATCCCTCAAGGTTGTGTAAGCATCATATGAAGATTTATGTAAAGCAGGTGCATAATCAGAACCAATTATTCCTCGCACAATTGCACGTATAAAATCAGTTTCAATCAAATATTTAATATGTAATTTATTAGAAATTTCTGAGGCAATTGTAGATTTACCAATACCTGAAGCCGAACCTATTAAAATAACATACGGTTTCATATTATCACCTAAAAACTAATTAAAAATATAAAAAAAAAGTAAAAATTTATTTGAAATCAAATAAACAATAAAGAGCAATTATACAATTTCTACGTCCACTTTCTTACCTTTGATTTTTGGAAGTGTTAAAGTTAACTCGCTGTCTTCAAACTTAGCTTTAACTTCGTTAATATCCACTTCTACAGGTAAAGGAATAACATTCTTAGTTTTTCCAGAACATCTTTCTTTTCTTAAAACTTTAACATCTTCCTCACAATCACATTCAGGGAATTCAATTTCAATTTCCACATAATCAGTAGACATTTTTATTGAAATATCCTCTTTTGAAACATGAGGAGCATCTAATTTAATAACTAAATCTTCATCAAATTCGAATATATCTACTGCTGGTTTGTTTGCTTTGTAATCTTCTAAAGTTTTATTCCATTCGGATTGTGTAGATTTTAAAGTATTAACTACATCATTAAACATTTTTTCAGCGATGTTTTTAGTTTCCTCTACTGTTTCTTTTCCGTAAGTTTTGTAATCAAATTCTTCTTTTTCTTCAGTTTCTTTGTCTTCACTAGTTTCATCAGTTGTTTCTTCAGTTTCTTCAACGGTTTCGTCAGTTTCGTCAGTTTCGTCAGCAGCAATAGTTTCTTCAATTTCTTCTGTTTCTTCAATGATTTCTTCTTCTTTATCGTCTTTTGAATCTACATATACGCTTTTCATTGATATCATTCCTATTATTCTATTAGTTGAAAAAAATATAATTTGAAATTATATAATTAATGATTTATCAATTAATTATTTAAATATTTCTAGAATAAGTATGAAAAGAAAAAAAGTGGAGTTGAAGAGGAAGACTATTCATCTTTTTTATGTCTTCTCCTTAAATTATATTCCGTAAATTCATCTTCTTGAGCAAAGTCCTTACCCATTTCCTGAATTAAATTTTTGATTTCATCCATTTGACTTAAATCATTTATACTAGTTTCAAATATTGGATCTTCAATTTTTTGTTCGTATTCCTCTATAACTTTCCTATCCTGCAATAAATCTGTTTTGTTAAATAAACATATCATTGGTGTTTCGAATACTTTTTTAATTTCGGAGTATAATAAATACTGATTTTCCATTAAGAAACCGGATGTTTCTGATGGATCAAATATGTATATTACAATATTTCCCAAATGTTCTAAAGCAGCTATAGCATTTAATTCAATTTCATTCATATCATTTATAGAACGATCAAGTAAACCCGGTGTGTCAATTATCTGATATTGTCTGTATGACATTTCATAATTTCCTATTTGAAGACCTTGTGTGGTGAAAGGATAATTTGCAACTTTAGGACTTGCATCAGTAATATTGTTTAACAAAGTAGATTTTCCGACATTAGGAAATCCTGCAATAACCACCCTGACTGCATTGAAATTAATATTTGGCATATGTTTTAGTTCTCGTTTAGCAAAATCCAAGAAATCCAATTCTTTATCAATACGTTTAACAACTGAAACAATTCTACCATATGCTTCTTTTCTTATAGGTATTGCAGTTAATGAATCTGATTTTCTGATTTTAGTCGTATATTGCGATTCTATTTGTTTAAGAACACCTAATGCCCAAAATACTGCACCCAATGAATGTTTATATTGATCTACTCCAACAACTATATCAATATAATCCTGATAAAACTCCGGTAATTCTTCTATAATAGGTGTTTCCGTAACTATTCTATTGAATGTACTGTTAATAACTTCACAAGCTGTCTGTACTCTAACTTCTTCGATTCTCATACCTTTTACACGAGGATGCAATTTTGAACTTCGTACTTTTGAAGCTGCTTTACTGGCTCTGTTAAATGCTTTATCAATAATTTCATCCGGTGTTGGTATATTCGGTAATTTCATTTGTCAACCTCCCCCTATTTTTCATCAAATATTTGAGCTTGAAAACTAAATATTTTAGTATTATTATCTTTCCAAGTATCAGTAGGCAATCCTGCTTTGTAACATAAATTTTCAAGGAAAGTAATTAAATCCCAATTTTGTTCAATTGGAACTTGTGGTAATAATAATCCCCTATGATAACTGTTTTCTATGATTAATCCATCACGTCCAACTTTTAATTTTTCCAAATAATCTTCATATGAGTTTACTTCAACAAGTTCTGGTTTGGTTAAAACACTGACTTCGATTTTGACTTTATCAAACTCTTCTGAAGATAATGGATTGAATCTGGGATCTTCTACTGCAGCCGCTATTGAAACATCCAACAGTCCTTCAATTAATTCCATGTAAGGTTCAGGATACCCAATACAACCCCTTAAATTAGAATTGATAGATAATGTGACAAAAACCCCTAATTTTTCATGAAATATATCTGGCAATTGTTTTGGTGGATGGAAATTTCCACCCTTCAAATATGTTTCAATATTTTGTCTTGATAATTGAATGAGTAATTGACCTTCTTCTTGGGATAAATTTTCAGTTTGCATTTATTGAACTCCACCAACTGTTGCTTTACTTACTCTTATATGTGGTCCACCATCCCCTACCGGAACTGTCTGACCATCTTTTCCACAGAATCCTACACTTAAATTGAAGTCGGAACCTACCCCTGTAACATTGTTTAAAATATCCAATGTTGTTCCAGATAATGATACATCCCTAAGATGTGTTCCTAATTCTCCATTTTCAATATTATATGCTTCCACTGCATTAAATTGGAATATTCCTTTACCAGTATCGACTTGTCCACCACGAGATCCTTTTAAGTAAATACCATTTGGCATATCTTCAATCAGTTCATCAAATGACGAATCACCCGGTTTAATATATGTGTTACTCATCCTAACTAATGGTTTATTACTAACGGATGATCTGGCATTTCCACTTGATTCACCATTTCCAACCTTACTTGCAGTTTCACGTGAACTTAATACGGATGTAAATACACCATCCTGAATTAATGTTGTTTTTGATGATTTTGTTCCTTCAACATCATAAGGATAATAACCAAAACCAGTTTCTATTGAAGCATCATCAATAACTGTAATTAAATCAGAACCAATTTTTTGTCCTAATTTTCCTTTGAGAATTGAATCATTTTGTAATATAATGTCTGCTTCTGATGCATGACCTAACGCTTCATGTATAAATACTCCTGCAAGTTCAGGATCAAGAATTACTGGAAAATCACCAGATGGTGGCGTTTTTGCATCTAGCAAACTAATTGCTTTGCTAGATATTCCTGTAGCAAATGATTCTAAATCCGCATCTTCAACTATTTCAAAACCGTTAACTCCACCCAAGCTTTTATGACCAATTTGCATTACTTCACCATTTGAAGCAACTGCATTCATGGACAGAACAGTTCTATTATTATCGCTTAATATATTTGTACCTTCAGAACTGATTATTAAATCCGATGATTGTGATTCAGATAATGATATATTTGTACTTTGTATTTGATCCAACTGAGCAATTTTATGTAATTCTTTCATCGTTTCTATCTTGTCTTCAATAGCAATATCATCAATTTTTATTTTGGCTTTAGATTTCACAATATCTTCTTCAGGGTTTGTTGATGTTAATTTTACATCACTTTTTAATTGATTTGCTATAATAGTTGCATTTTCTGCTACTTGTTCAACTTTATCTATTTCACTTGTAAATGCAGAACCCCATGCACCATTATTCAATACTCTTACACCTATAGCATAATTAATACCAGTATCTACATTATCTATTTTTCCATCTTTTAATATTACTGAATTATTTGTTGAATTCCGTACTCTTATATCAACATATTCAACTTTAGATTCTAATTTTTTAATTATTTGTTGAAAATAGTCAATGTCTATTCCATTTGGCATGATTTTTCCTCCTTTAATTTGTTTATTAATTTATAAGCATGATTTTAATAAAAATTAGTTGTAAAAATTTTTAAGTTTATATATAATAAGTTATGTTAAACATAGTAATTAACTATTTAGAAATAGGAAATAATATAACTGCTGTTAATATTACTTGAAATTATTAATTTAATAAAAGTGGTGGGGAAAAATGATGAGTAAATCATCAATATAAAAATTAATAAAAAAAGAGTAAATTATGATTTTAAGATCATAACTTTTTAAGTAATGCCTGACGAGCATCAGCAACTGTAAGCGGATAACCTTCTTCACCAAATGTGATATTATCCTCATTTTCAAGCTCTTCAAAGATTTGACCAACCCATGGTAATCTTAAATCAGCTTGTTCAATAACTTCTTCATCACTGAAAACTTCACGACAATTACCTTTTTTCAATATTTTACCCCTACGTAAAACATTAATATTATCTGAGTACATAGGTACTAAATCAACATCGTGAGTTGAAACAATAATTGTCATACCTTCTGCATTTAAATCATACAATAATTGCATAATAGCTGAAGCACCATTAGGATCAAGACCACTGGTAGGTTCATCTAAAACCATCACTTTAGGCCTCATTGATAAAATACCTGCTATAGCAACACGTTTTTTCTGTCCACCACTTAAGTGATGAGGAGCTTTTTGTGAATATTCAGACATTCCAACAACTTCTAATGCTTCTTCAACACGCTGTTTAACTTCTTCTTCATCTAGACCCATATTCATAGGACCAAAAGCTACATCTTCAAATACTGTTGGTGCAAATAGTTGATCGTCCGGATTTTGGAATACTACGCCCACTTTAGCCCTAGCTTCAAGTAAACTTTTTTTATCGTATTCTAATTTTTTCCCTTCGATTATGATTTCACCAGAAGTAGGTTCAATAATACCATAGTAATGTACGAAAAAAGTACTTTTTCCAGCACCATTAGGTCCTAAAATAGAAATCATTTGTCCTTCTTCTACTTGGAAATCTATTCCTTTAATTGCTTGAGTACCATCAGGATAATTATAATGTAAATCTTTTACTTCTAAAATTGCTTGTGCCATATGTTATCTCCCTTTAATTATTATAATACATATAGGTTTGTTGAACCACAAAGATATATTGCAACTATCACAAAGATGACAAATAATATTATTAATAACCAATGTTTAAAGGACATATCCCTTACAGAGTCACCTTCACGAATCATGTTTAATCGTCCATTATAACCTCTTGAAGCCAAAGCTTTGTATGATATTTCACCTTGTTCCCATGTTCTGATAAATACCATACCTGCAAGAGATGCAAGACAGTTCATCCAACTCATATAACTGTGATAACCTAACCTAGTTTTTTGAGAATTATACATTGTTGCAGTAACATCTAAGAATAAAAATATGTATCTATACATTAATATTGCTAAATCAGTAAGAATTGATGGTACATGTAAATCATGGAACACTGCAAATATACGATTCATAGGTGTTGTAAGAATTAAGAATCCTAAAGCAGCTACACCACCTAAAACTCTGGAAAATACAAGTAAAGCTTGATTAATTCCACCTGCCGTTAGTCCCAAACCAAATATACCTAAACTCCATACTTGTTGTCCCGTACCTAAAAATGCTAAAAATATCCCTGACAATACTGCAAATCCAATTGGAATCGCCATGAAAGTTACATAAAACTTAAAAGGAATTTTCGCAGAATAAAGAATCAAAAAGGAACACAGTATAAAAATTAAGAAAGGTACTATTGGTGAACCAGCCATCAAATTTAATAATATCGCTAATAATGCAAAAATCAATTTAGAATAAATATTACTATCCGTTAATTCATTATGCATAGTATGATGATCTAATGTATCTTCAAAAATTGACATATCCACCACTCAAAAAAAAAAAATAAAAAACAATTATGTAATTATGCATACATAATTATTCATTTTTAGCTTTTTTACCACCGTGCCAGTAACCAAAGACATAACCAATGATTATAGCACCGATTGCAGCTTGGAGAGCAAATAATAAACTTTCAATTTCACCACTAGGTGGTTCCCAAGGGGATGCAGCCCAAACGGTATAGTTAGGGTTGTTCTTTTCAATAGCTTCTCCACCAGCATCGTCACTACCACCGAAGTAACCATCATCTTCACCGTGACCGGCATACATTACTAACGGTGCAATGATTAATATAGCAACAAGTGCTAATAATACAATATTTTT
>CAZUHM010000050.1:0-15148 GCA_964620575.1 uncultured Methanobacteriaceae archaeon
CTAAATTTAAGACAAAAAAATATCATTGACCATACAAGTAATTTAAAAAATACCACCTATTCAATAAAATTATAACTTATTATTGAAACTACTATTTAACATTAATTTTATAATTTTATGATAAAATTCAATATCTAAATAAATCATCAGATAGTATAAAATCTATGAAATAATGACAGACTAAAGAAAATAACATGTGTTAACAAAAAGTATGAGATAGTATACAAAAAGATACTATGCCACTTTCAACTAAAAAATTCTATGAATATGAATATCAAAAAAAGAGTACAAGAAAAAATGCTTTATCAAATAAAAGTGTAATACAAAGTATTCCAAAAATCAACGATATCTATTAAATTTCAATACAGCCTATTCTTGATTAACTTAAAGTAATACTGTTTAATTAAAAGTAATTTTAATTAAAGCTAAAAAAGAATCATTATGATAAGATAATATTAATTATTCATTATGAAGATAGGAATACTTCTTATGAAATATTCTACCATTTGTTCCAATGAACCTTTGATTCATCCCACTTGTCTTTTGGCTTGTCATCATTCTTAGGATAGCCTAATGCCACCACACTAAATGGTACAATGTTATCCGGCAGATTGAAGTAATCAGTCAGTTTTTTACAGCGTTCACTTACAGGATATATGCCAAGCCATACTCCTCCAAGACCTAACGCCTCTAGGGCAAGTAGTATATTCTGTGTACTGGCAGAACAGTCCTGAACCCATAACTGCCTGTATCTGTCAATTGTTCTTTCCATATTTCCACATACCACTATACCAGCAGTGGCAGTTTTAAACATTTTGGAATACTCATGCAAATCAACCATATACTCCAAGGTTTCTTCATCATCAAAGACTATGAATTCCCATGGCTGAAGATTTATGGCAGAAGGTGTGCTCATAGCAGCCTTTAATATGATTTTCATGTCCTCTTCTGATACTTTTCTGTCTGTAAATTCCCTTACACTTTTCCTGTTGAAAATATTTCCTAAAATAACATCTTTTTCATCCATTTCAATCACTTCTAAAAAAAAATAGTCTCATCGTAAAAAATGGGGGGGTTATGGGAGGTTAAGGAATATGAATTATAAGTTTGAAGCAATTTCTTTTACTTCATCAATGTATTTTTGTAATTCGTCAACGTCTCCTTTTTGTTGTGTTCCCATAGCTGTAACGTTTCCGACAACTTCCATACCCATGAATCCGAATGGCATTGTTTTGAATGATTCAATGTACTGACCAAATACATCTTCAGGCTGTGCCTGTGTGAATATTGTAACTACTTTTTTGCCTTCCAATGATTTGTTTGGATTTCTTGAAATCTGGTAGAATCTGTCTATGAATGATTTTGCCTGTGCTGTGATTTGACCATAGTATATTGGTGAAGAGAATACCAGTACATCAGCATCAAGTAATGCTTTAATTATTTCATTACCATCATCAGGTATTACACAGTCTCCTTCTACACATCCCATACAAGCATTACATCCTGCTAAATCTTTTTCATTGAGGAATATGTATTCTGTTTCTGCATCCACTGCATCTAAAAATTCTTTTACTAGTACGTCACAATTTCCATCTTTTCTAGGACTTCCTACTATTCCTAATACTTTCATTAATATCACCTATTATCTATATTATAATTTTTTTGTTATACTATTAATTCTGTTATTAAAAGTTATTAAATAAGATAGGTTATATCATATCCCAGTTCGTCAATCATCATCAGATCATCATGGTAGGAAACACCCCTTATTGTCAACATATTTCCCAGTATTGCAGCATTGGATCCTGACATAAATGCTTTTCTTCCATTATCCTCCAGTAAGAGTCTTCCACCAGCCATACGGATAAAACTGTCCGGATTAATGAACCTGAATATTGCAACAATCCTGCATACCTCATCGTTTGATAATACCTGCTTATTTTCAAATGGTGTATTTTCAATAGGATTAAGAACGTTGATGGGTATACTCTTGATGTTGTATTTTTTTAACTTTAATGCCAGATCTATTCTATCTTCAAAGCTTTCTCCCAAACCGAATATACCTCCGCTGCAGATTTTCAGGGAGTCATTGTTTATCAATTCCAAGGTGTCCAGTTTTTCCCTGTATGTGTGGGTTGTACATATTTCTTTGAAGTAAGATGATGATGTTTCAAGATTGTTATGTATACGATCCACGCCAATATCTTCCAGTTGGGCAATCCAATTTTCTGTCAAAAGTCCCAATGATACACAGATTTTTATATCTTCATGTTTATTTTTAAGCTGTGTGATGGCATCTTTAAATGTGTCAAATTCATCATCAGTTATTGTTCTACCGCTTGCCACGTAGGATACTCTCCTGAATCCTGATGTGTATATCTGCTGTGTTTTTTCAATCAAATCTTTTGTTGTTAGTAACGGGTATTTTTCTATCTTTGTCGGGTAATGTATTGACTGGGCACAGAATTTACAGTCTTCACTGCAGTCTCCACTTTTTACGTTGATAATGGTACATACATCGAATCTGTTTTGACAGAAATGTTTTCTTATCCTATTTGCATTTGTTGCCAGCTGTTCTAATGGTACTTCCACGAGTTTCAATGCATCCTGTTTTGTTACTTCGTATCCATTTAACACTTTCTCTGTCAGCTCTTCAATATTCATAGTAAACACCATCGTTATTCTTCAGATTGAGTATGTTTTCTATACATTATATGTTTTTATGCATATATTATTTGTCATAATTTAAATTCTATTAATTAGAAATATTATATTATCGAAAGAATTATAATATTAAGGAGTGGTTATAATGAAAGAAATAGTATTATGTGCATGCAGTGGTATGAATCCTCGTGGAGAAGTAGCAAGAGCATCAGTATATGATGTTGCACAGGAAGACGGAGATAAAATTTGCTGTATAGTTGCAACTGGTGGTGGAAAACAGAAATACGTTGATTTGGTTCAGGATAATCCTATCATTGCAGTTAATGGTTGTCCACAAAACTGTACAACCACGTTACTTAAAGAAAAAGGTGCTAGTGTGGATAAAGTGCTGTTGGTTCCAGAGATACTTGAAAAAGAAGGATTAACTGCTGAATGTACGGTTCGTATGAATGAAAATGATGAAAAATGTGTTGAAGTATTAAAAAAAGAAATTAGAAAAGCTAAAGAAGAATTATAGTTTGTCACATTCCTTTGTTACCTTAAATAATTAATGTTTAATGATAGCAATCTCTTCATCATCAAAGAATTAGTAACAGATGATTCCCAAACATTCATTGATTCTGTTAATTCATCTGTTCTTTTTATTCTTTTTTTTGTTAGCTTAACTATTTTTTCACATCTGTTATTCTGATTTTCATTCTTTCATCAATTTCAAATCTTCTAATTTTCTCATTAGTCTAAGTACAGCCCTTACTTTATGAAATAGTTCTGCTAAGTCCTGTTGTGTCTGTTTGGATCTAAATCTTAGAAAAAGATATTTTTTTTATAAAATAAAAAACTGATTTATTGATGAATAATTTTTTCTATGGAATAAAGTTTTAGATATTTTTAGGTAAATTTTTTATATAAGATAAATTTTTATATTTACGATTGTAAAAATATAAATATCCTAATATTAATATTGATTAAAAAAAAGTGTTTCTTATGGTGCAAAGAGAATTATACATGAATAAAATAGAAGAGTTCATTGATGTAGATTTAATCAAGGTAATAACAGGTATTAGAAGATCAGGAAAATCTTATTTCTTGAATTTGTTAATAGATAATCTTGTGAATGAAAGAAAAGTAAATAGGGATAATATTTTATTAATAGATTTGGAAATACCTCCATATAATCATATGACAAGTCGAAAAGAACTAGATGATATAGTTTTAAAATTTCTGGAAAACAAGACATCCAAAACATACCTGTTTTTTGATGAAATACAAATGATTGATGAATGGGAAAAAAGTATTGCCGGATATTATAAGTTACCTAACACTGATGTATATATAACCGGTTCAAATTCAAAATTATTATCAAAGGAATTATCAACATTATTAACGGGGCGATATGTTACTATAACAATTTATCCATTTTCATTCAATGAATTCAAGGATTATAAAAGAGAATTAAAAGATGAATGTATATTCAATAAGGATAATAATACAGAAAGTGAAAACTATTTTGAAGAATATTTAGAATATGGTGGAATGCCCGGAGTTATTGCAACAAGAAAGAGGAAAATATCAACATTGAATGATATATTCTCTTCAATTGTTTATAATGATATTATAGAACGTTTCAATATACGAAATTCAGGATTATTCCGGCATATCATAAAGTTCTTAATAGAAAATATAGGAAATCTAATCTCACCTAACGCCATATATACTCACATAAAACGTGAAATTCCAGAAGGATTAACTCCAAAAACAATATATAATTATTTGGATTATCTAGAAGAAGGATATTTATTATTGGGAGTATCTAAAGAAGATTTAGTTGGTTATGATGAAGTTACAGGACCACAAAAATATTATTTAATTGATCAAGGATTTTATAAATCAGAATTAGAAGAAAAACAGATTAATATGGGTAGAAGAATAGAAAATATGATATACATTCACTTACTTCGAAATGATTATAAAGTAACAATTGGGGGCAGTAATGGACTTGAAGTCGATTTTATCGCCAAAAAAGAAAATATAAAAATATATGTACAGGTATGCTACTTATTATCTAAACAATCTACTATAGACAGAGAATTTGGATCACTGCTCGAAATAAAAGATAATTATCCAAAATTTGTTCTAAGTATGGATAAATATGATTTTTCCAGAGATGGGATACAGCACGTTAACATAATTGACTTCATAGAAAATACCCAAGAATATATAAAATAAAAGAAGATAAGACAACAATTTTTACATATGAATATTCTAATGGTTATTGGTTTAAGTCTATGAATTATTAATAATATTTTCAATTATTTTTAAAGTGATTAATGTTTATTTGATTTGAACCTTTAACATGTACATCATATTATTTAAAAATCAATTTTATTACCAGAATGATTTTGTATATACGAATATTTTAATAAGATAATGTATATATAATTATTTTAATAAAGAAAAAGAGGAGAGCATTTAAAGATGAACAATAAAATCACATGCAGTAAATGCGGACATGAAAACCAGATAAACCAGAACCAATGCTCACAATGTGATGAAACACTAAGAAACTACGCCTACTTCAAAAACGACTTCAAAGACTTCTACAAACTCTTCAGCACAGACAACATTGAAATACTCAAAAAAGTTCCACTAACGGACACAGCATACGACTCAATAATAAACAACATCATAGACATAGGAATGGAAAACTATCAGGCATTCCCGAAAGATGTGAATGTGCAACATTTGATAAAGATAGCAAAACCCTATGCGAGGGTGCAATATGACAACAGCAACAGACACCCTGACTATTTTAGTTACTATTCATTCAACCGGATATACATTAACCGTTCAACACCACACAACATGATACCTGGAGCAATAATTCACGAACTAGCACACCACCTATTCAATGAAATAATAAAACAGTCAATCATGCACCTATTGAACGTTGAAAAAAGCTTGTATATAGAATCATTTGCATGGTATCTGACACTACAGAACGAATACCTGAAGATAGCAAACGAATTTGCATCCCACAGAGTACAGGAACATTTCATACCCGAACAATTCACGGGATACACCACGTTACTGGAACTATTGGATAAAGAGAAATTGGAAAAAGAAAAAATAGAAAGTGCTCTTAGTGTAGGCTTGTCAGTAAGCAAAGATGTGATATTCATTCTAGAAAAATACGTGAATCCAAGTTTATCAATTAATCCTGATGCTACAGAGTACCTTAATTTAGGATATGACATTAAAGAACTGGATGAACAAAAAAAGTTAAATGCAATGTACACAATTATCGTCAATACATTTGAGTTTGTGGCAACACATAAAAGAGATATGCAACCTGTTTTAAATGACTTGAACGAAAGTTATATTCGTTACAATATTTAATCTCCTAATTTTTTTTAAACCTATTTTTGTATTATTAATTATAAAAAAATTATTACTTAACTTAGAAAAAAAATGGATAACTTCAGAAAGAATATTATATTCTTCCATCCAGTATCCATCTTAATAAAAGATATCATGTAACTTTTATATTATTTGTTGTCACACGCGCACTAAGGTATGCCTGTCTGTCACCAGTAACAATAGTTACTGATGAAACTTTAGTACCAGAAGCCACCTTAATGCCTGTTAAATCAACCTTACCGTTTTCAACGTAGAAATACTTGGTTTCTCCGTTTTCCTGGTAAGTTTTACCATTGATTTTTATACAGATCTTATTGGTGCCAACAAGATAATTGTCCTTGTAGTCCTTCATTGACGCCTTGATGCTAAGGACATTGTTTTTAACTGTGGTTGATGTGTATGTGATAGTTACAGGACTTCTTTCAACGTTGAAGTTGGTTGTGTTTCTTACTCCTAGTTCAAAGATTCTGTTTTTGTACACGGCCTCAACCGTGTAGTTTTTATCACCGTTTTCATCTTTACCAGCCATTCCTGCAGGAACATGATATGTGTATTCTGCAACGGAATCCGTTACATTCACCCAGAGATGTTCTCCATCACTACCATTAATGGAAACTCCATTAATCTTAAAGAGCACACTTGCATTTGTTGAAATGCATGATGTGTTTTTAGCGTTTGGAGTAACATCAGTTAATGTTGCCTTAAATACTATGTCCGTATCCTGTTTTGCAGGAGTTGGCGTTACAGTTACAACTATCTGTGCCTGACGTTTTACAACTCTGGCACTTTCAGCCTCTGCACGAGCTCCATCATACATATATGAACCACTATATACTGCGGTGATGTTATCAGCACCTATCAAGTAATAGTCAGCTACTATGGTATATTTTACAACTCCATTTTTAACTTCAAACTTCTTGACAATAGCATCATCAGTGTTGAACTTATCATCAGATCTCATTGTTCTGCCATTGAGTTTGAATATTAGGTTTCCTCCACTTATAGGGTTACCAAATTCATCAGTCACATAGGCTACTAATGTAATGTTTTCACCTACGGTACTGTTTATTGGTTCAACTCTTACGATGGTTGTGATTTTAGTCACATTGAATGAAGTTTTATTTGTTGCCGGAGTATATTCTTTGTCTGTGAAGCTTACTGTTACATTATCTTTTCCCACTACCAGTTCAGGGATGTTTAATTCATATTTTCCATCCTTATCAGTTGTTACAGTGTAAATTTCATCGTTTACTCTTATTGTAACCTTTTTGTATGGTATAGGGTTTTGTTTTTCGTCCGTCAGTCTACCTGTTACAGTTACGTTGTCTCCTATGTGTTTATCAGGGATAGTGTCAACAGTTATAACTGCCTGCTTCCTGTTTGCATCAAATGTTGCATTTGCAGGTGTTACATCCATCTTTTCATTGCCGCTTCTTGCTGTCACATTGTTTTGTCCTTCAACCACATTGTCTACTTCAACTATGAAGTTTCCGTTTTTATCCGTGGTTATATGGTACGTTTTTGTGTTTACAGTAATGTTTGCCGGCATGTTAGGTACAATGTTTCCATCTTGATCTCTAATTATTCCTGTGATGTTTGCAGGTTCGCCTACTTTTGCATCACTTGGAACAATAAGTTCTATTGTACCATTCTGTTTTACAACGTTTACTGTGCTGTTTGCTTTTGCACCATTATATGTTTCGTTTCCAATATATTCTACTGTCACTGTTTTTGTTCCGGTTGAATTTGTTGGGAATGTTGCCTTGTAATTTCCATTCTCGTCTGTTGTGACGTTTTGTGGAATGCCGTCAAATGTAACTGTTAATGTAGCATTTGATATGGCTTTTCCGTTTTCATCAACAAGTTGTCCGGTTATGTTTACTGGCTTGTCGACTACTATGTCTCCTGTAGGATTAATTGTTACTGTTGTATTGAGTTTTCCCACATTGAATGTGTCTGTTACCGGGTCTACTTCTACAGTATCGTTTCCAGCTGTAACCGTCACATTATTAGTTCCAGGTACTGTGTTGTTAAACTCTACTGTGTATGTACCGTTTTCATCAGTAACAGTAGGAACTGTTACATTGTTCACCGTCACATTAACAGGCAAGTTAGGTATAATATTACCGTCATCATCGGTTATTATTCCGGTAATATTCACTGGCGTGTCAATTTCCGGATTTTCAGGAACCGTGACATTATTATTGGCATGTATCTTATCTACAACCAATAATCCAGTATCATAGTCTCCATTATATTTGTCACTACCAGCAAATTCAGCAGTCACCACTTTTGATCCCGTACTGTTAGTAGGGACACTTATCTGGAAGTTACCATCCTTATCTGTAATAGTAGTGTATTTGACACCATCCACATTAATGCTAATAGTAGCACTTGGAATGGTGTTGTTGTTTTCATCAACAAGACTTCCGGTAATTGTTGCATTATCACCAACCGTCACATTATTTATCGGATTTAATGTGATTGTCGTGTTGAGTTTTCTTGCGTTGAAGGTGTCATTTGCAGGGTCAGCTTCCACCGTTTCGTTTCCGGCTGTAACTGTTACATTGTTCTGTCCTGCTACCGTATTGTTAAACTGTACGGTGTATGTTCCGTTTTCATCGGTAACTGTAGGGACTGTTACGTTGTTTACGGTTACGTTTACCGGCAGGTTAGGTATTATGTTTCCTTCATCGTCAGTTATTACTCCTGTTATATTAGCAGGAGTGTCTACTGTTGCGTTTTCAGGTACTTTTATGCTGATGTTTGCATGTATCTTTTCAACGTTGAATGTTTCATTAGCTTCACTCTGGTTGTATTTTTCACTTCCAGGGTAGGCTACTGTCACATTTTTGTCTCCAACAGTGTTTGTTGGAATTGTTTTATTGAAGTTTCCTTCTTCATCTGTTTTAGTAGTGTATGTTTTGTTGTCTACTGTTATGTTCACTGTAGCGTTTATTATTGGATTACCGAATTCGTCTTCAAGTTTTCCAGTTATGTTTACTTCATTACCAACAGGTACGTCTTCAACAGGGTAGAGAGTTATTTTACTTTCTATTATTTCCACTGTGAAGTTAGTTGTGTCTTCTGTGCCAATATATGTATCGTTTCCATCGTAAGTACAGGTCACATTGTGTGTACCCACAATAGTGTCATTCAATTCATATGTGTATAATCCATCTTCATCTGTAGTTACATTTCCAACGATTGTGTCATTGACTCGAACTACAACTGTGGCATTATTTATTGGGTTAGAGTTTTCATCAACTAGACGACCTGAGATAATAGTGCTGTTTCCAGCTTTAACAGGTGTTGTTACGTTTACAGTGATTGTAGTATTTTGTTTGTTTACTGTTATGTTATTGAATGTGTCTGCATTTTCAGGGTCTTTATCGTAACTTGCCTTATCCAGTCCACTGCTGTTTTTGTAAACATCATTTTCCAGATATGTTACTGTTACATCAACTACTCCCGTAGCTGTGATGTTTAGTTTTATTGGAGTTACTTCTCCTGTTACATCCACGATTACTGTTCCGTCTGGTGTGGTAATGTTAAGTTTACCACTTGTTACTGTTTTGTTTTCATAATCTTTTACTATTACATCTATGCTTACGTTACCAACTGTCGTATTTGTTACTTCTACAAGGGTTGTTGTAGGAACTTTGCTTACGTTGAAGTTGGTATCTGCTGTTGTACCTGATACTGTACTGTTTCCTTTATAGTATACGTTCACATCTATTGTAGCGTTGTGTGTTGTTACGTTATAGATTGTGTATGTACCGTTTTCATCTGTTATTGCAGGGTATACTTTTCCATCAACCGTTACTTTTACAGTTTCGTCAGTTACTGCTTTTCCATCTACTGTTAGGTTTCCAGTTATTGTTACTGTCTGTCCTATTGTTGCATCTGATGGTGTTGCAATTACTGTTATATTTGAAGACTGTTTTGCTGTGGTGATGTTTTCAAGTACGCTTCCTGTATCATTGTTTATACCAAGACTGGTCTGGTATGTATCGTTTCCTGTGTATACTATGCTTACCTGTACGTCATCAACTACACTGATGTTTAATGGTATTCTTGTAGAGTTACCTGTTATTGTTACCTGTGTAGTTTTTCCTGCGACAGTTACATTTAATGTGCCCTCTGTTATTGGATTTCCGTCCTTGTCAGTTACACTTACATCTACGGTGACATTTCCTATCGTATTGTTCAGTATTTCTACTCTTGTCTGGGTAGGTATTTTGTCTGCTGTAAATGTTGCTGTTGTGTTAACTGATGGGTCATCTGTCATGTATACTGTCACGTTGTTTGTACCGGCTGTTGTTGCATTGAACGGTAGTGTGTAATTACCGTTTATGTCGGTTAGTACAGTTGTGTTAAGTTCATTATTAATTACTATTGTAATGTTTGCATTGGATATTGGAGTTCCGTTTCCATAACATACTGTTCCGGTAATGTTTACTTCTTCACCAATCATCACTATATCAGGTGTTACGTTAGCTGTGATTGTGTCATTTAATTTAACAACATCAATTACTGTAACGTTTTGTCTATCACTTGCTGCTGATGAGTTGAGTCCTTCACTTGAAAGGTAGATATCGTTCTGGTTGTAATGTACCACCACTTCCAGTGTTCCATCTTCGGTTACTGGGAGTGTTATATTTACATATCCGTCACTTAGAACTTTTTGTGTTACAAGTTCAACAGTGAATTTTCCTTCGTCATCCTTAGCATATACTGTGATATTTCCTTCTGATACCTCTACATTTGTGTCATTTGTTACTCTTACTCCGATTGTAACATTGCCAAGAGTATTGTTCAATACTTCTACATGTGTTATTGACGGAATTCTTGTAACGTTTATGACTGTTATGTATTCTGGTGTTCCTACAGTGTTGTTGGTTGCATTACTTGCAAGATAGTTAACATCTTCCTGGTACTCTACTATTACATTCAGGTTTCCTATGCTGTCTGCAGGAACTTCAATTTTACTTACTACTCCGTCAACTACACTTCCACTGGCTATAATGTTAGTGTGTGTTTCGTCGTACACGTTTACTGTACCGTTTGGTACATTTTTTCCATCCTTATCAACTACTGTAACGTTTATTGTAACATTACCTAGGGTAGTGTTAACAATTTCTACTGTAGTTTCTGTTGGAATCTTGTTTACTTCGAAGTCTTTTGCAGCACTTGCATTCATATAGAATCCTGTGTCATCAGTAAATGTTGCATTTACAGTGACTGTTCCAATACTTACTGTTGTATAGTTGCATGTGTAACCACCTGTACTGTTGGTTGATACGGCTATAAGATGATCTACTCCTGTGATGTTAAGGTAAACTACTTTTCCAGAAATTGGATCGCCGGTACTGTTTGTAAGTGTACCAGTAATGTTTACTTCTTCACCTACGTATTTGCCGGTAATGTCATCTACTGAAAGGTTTACTTCCTGTGGAGTGATTGTAATGTTTTTGAACAAGTTGTTATTATCATCCTGACCATTGCTTGACAGGTATACATCTGTTTCATCGAATGAAACTTTTACACTGGCATTACCTGATATGAGGTAGTCTTTGAATGCGTCAATGTTTGATAATACTATTGTTACGTTATCATCTTCAACATTATACGGGTATTGGTATTCTATGCCTGCTACTGTAATGTTAAGTGTACCTGAACGTATTGGGTTTGCTGTTTTATTGTCAACCGTTACTTTCACATCTATTGTGATGTTTCCTGCAGTACTGTTAAGTACACGTACCGTTGTGTTGGTTGCAAGTTTTTCCACATTGAATGATGTTGAGTTGGTTGACGGTGAGACCAGTACGTTTCCATCCTCATCTACTTGTCCAAGGTATGTTACTTTGACAGGTATTGATCCGTTATGTGTTGTGTTTGCATTTGGTAATGTGTATATTCCATCAACAAGAGGTACAACCTGTCCTTCCTGTCCGTCAACTGAAATGTTCACATAACCTGTTGCATCATTGCCCTGTTCATCGTATACGTGACCAGTAATCACTACTGTTTCATTAATTTTAACTGTAGCAGGTTCTACTGTTATTGTCATGTTGGATGATTTGGCTACAACATCAATGTGATCAAATACATTACCAGTATCACCATAGGTCATTCCAGTACTGTTTAGGTACTTGTAGCTTCCATTGTACACTACGCTTGAAGAAATGCGTCCTGTGGTAGTGATATAATCTGTAATGTTGATGGTTGTTTTTGCACCTTTAATCTCAATTGGTACAGTGTTTTCACCGATTGTTACATTGATGTATCCACCAGTAATTGGACTGTTGTAACCTGTAGCGTTTTCTACTACAACCACGTCAATCAATACATTACCATAGGTATTGTTTAATACTCTGACTGTGGTTTTTGTAGGTATTCTGTTAACGGTTACTGTGACATTGTCACTTGTAATGATATTATTTCCGAAGAGTATGTAGGTAGCACTTACATTGTATTCTCCACTTTCTGTGAATTGAATAGTTATACCTTTCTCATATTCGGAAGGTGTGATTGTTTTGTAGTCCTCTGCATCAATCTTAATCAATACTTCTCCTTCAAGTACGTTGTTGTTTTCGTCTTTTACAACACCACGTATTACAACTGACTCATTAACATAGATTGTTGAATTTTCATAGATTGTAATAGTTGGCATTGTCACTTTGAAGGTTGCAGTTACAGTTTTGTCCTCATAATTTGTATCATTTACCAAGGAAGCCTTTACAGTGTAAGTACCGTTGAGAAGACCTTCTATAATTGAAGTGTTAAGACCGACACTGGTTAGGTTTCCAGGACATTCAATGATATATGATTCTACTACATCGTTTGAAGCGTTAATTATTTCCACACTAATGTTACCTGTTGCATGTTCATATTCAGGTAATGTTACAGTGATTGTTTCATTGTAACCACGAGTAATATTTTCAGCACTTACAGCAACATTGGATGCAGCTTTGTTAACCTTAAATGTAGTTGTATTTGTTCTAAGACCATAATTATCATCAACATAGCTGATGTTTACTTCGTATTCACCAGCAACTAATCCATAAGCAGGAATTACTAATGTATTTCCTTCGCTTAAATCAATAGTTACAGAATCTCTACCAGTTATGTTAACCGTTACAGTGCCTTTTGCATCATTAGGAAGATTTACTGTAATAGTTTCCTCTTCACCATAGGTTATGTTGACTGCCGTGACATTTAATTCATATTCAGCCAATCTGTTTACGGTAAATGTTTTACTGGTATTATTACCATTGTATATGCTGTCTCCAAGATAGGTAACTGTCACATTATATTCACCGGTAGCCAAGTCTGATAAGTCAACCTGTATTATGCTACCAGAGAATGTGTATGTTTGGTTAAAGACATTAGAATTGTCTGATGTTTTGTTAACTTCCACGATTATGCTGCCCTGAGCACTTGACTCATTTACTGTAATGTTAACTAATTCGTGTTGAGTGTAATTAATGTCACTGACATTTAATTCAACTGTTGTGTTAAGTTTTATTACATTGAATTTTGTGCTATCGGAAGCATTGGAGTAACGTTTGTTGTCACCAGCGTATGTGGCGTTAACAATCATTTCACCAGTAGTGTCTGTAGTGTATATATAACTATATCCACCAGTGGAATTAACTATAGCAAATCCAATAAATTTATTGTTTATGTAAATGTCTACACGTTCACCAGTTAAGTTGTTACCCATGTCATCAGTTAAATTACCTGTAATGTTTACTGTTGTAGTGTTTACAAATTCAGTATCATTTGCAGTTACTGTTAACAGTGCGGTCTGATTTACAACTTTAATGTTTTTGAATATGTTACCTTCACTATCAACACCTTCACTTTCAACGAATACTTCACTGCCAGTATATACAACTTTTACAGAAACATCTCCTACAGATGTGATATCTGATAACTTTATGGTAATGTTATTGTCATCAGTAGTTGTTAAGTCGAATGGGTATTCTACATAATCGCCACCTGCAATACTGATATTCAGTACTCCAGTTCTTATAGGATTATGTGTACTGTTATCCACTACTACTGTCACGTCAATAGTTACGTTTCCAGCGGTACTGTTAAGTACTTCTACTGTTGTAATTGTTGGTAGTTTTTGCACATTGAATGTTGTTGTGTTGACTGACGGTGAGATAATAAGATTATCTTCGCCATCTCTTTGTCCAGGATAGTTCACAGTTACTGTTATTGTACCGTTGTGTGTAGTGTTTCTGTTACCTGTTAATGTGTATGTACCATCAATAATTTCTACTTCTTGAGGGTACTGTCCATCAACTGTAATGTAAACAACACCAGTTTCAATAACATTTCCGTATTCATCGAATACTTGACCGGAAATATCTACTGTCTGGTTAATTCCTACACTTACCGGATTTACTATAACTGTCATGTTGGATGATTTGGCAACTACATCAATATGATCAAATACACTATCTGTATCGGAATAATTCATTCCAGTACTGTTTACGTATTTTTCACTGCCATTGTACACTACACTCAATTCAATTCTACCAGTGGTAGTTATTTTACCTGTAATGTTAATGGTTGTGTTAGAACCTTTTATTGGATATTGTACTGTTTGTCCATTTATTGTTACATTTACTGTTCCGCTTCTGATACTGTCATGGTATCCCGTAGCGTTTTCTACTACAACCACGTCAATCAATACATTACCATATGTATTGTTTATTATTCTGACTGTGGTGTTAGTAGGTATTCTGTTAACGGTTATTGTAATATTATCACTTATAATGATTTCTTCGCCGAAAAGCACATATGTTGCACTGGCATTGTATATTCCGCTTTCAGTAAACTGCACGCTACGTCCTGCTTCATAATCATCAGGTGTGACAGTTATGCTGTCATGACCGTCTATTCTGATTAATACTTCTCCTTCAAGTACGTTGTTGTTTTCGTCTTTTACAACACCATGTATTACAACTGACTCATTAACATAGATTGTTGATGTTTCATAGATTGTAATAGTTGGCATTGTCACTTTGAAGGTTGCAGTTACAGTTTT
>CAZUHM010000051.1:0-14779 GCA_964620575.1 uncultured Methanobacteriaceae archaeon
TTAGTTCTATGTTGTGTATTTTTACTATGTTTTGTGCTGTGGCCATGAGTGTTTGCTGCATTTTTGTATTTTCCAGGATAAACCTGTTGTACTGGTAATTCTTTGTTTTCAGGACATAAATTAGAAATAAAGTAATTTAAAGTAATAAAAAAGTCATATTGAGAGTTGTCACACACTCGTTAATGGGTGTATAAGAATTATTTTTGTCCTGCACAAACATTCCGAATATGTTGTACAAACTAACATATTGTAAGATATCCTATAAATTTACAATAATTTATTAAAAAAATAAAAAGAGAGGGAGATGAATGAATAAACGAATTATTATCCTATATTAATATTTTCCTTGTAAGTGTTTGTCTGATTTTCATTATCTGTGAAAACTACTTTGATTTCATGTACTCCCAAGTATTTATCCAGTAATTCAAGTATTACCATTGTAATATCTTCTGATGTAGTTCCATTGAATACTAAAACTCCATCAATATATACCAGTAAATGTCCGTTTGTAAAGTTTAAGTTAAATATTTTATTTAATGCTTCCAATGTTAATTTATTTCCTGTGTATACTAATTTGTTATCCTTTGTGAGTCTTATTGTGTAAGTGTTTTGTTTTATATTGTTATTATTTTGTGTGATTTTTTGTGATCTGACTTTTTCTGATGTTTTAGGAAATGTTTTAGGTGTTGTTTTATTTGACGTTTCATTAGATTGTGAATCATTTGGTTCTATAGTACAGTTATAGGTAAATGCTTTACTATTAAATGTATCTTTTGTATTGTTTATTAAAACACTATTATATAATGACGGTTCTGTATTATTTGCATATATTGCACCACCTTTCTCTGCATTATTTCTTAAAAAACTGGTTTTATTTACCAATAATGTTCCATTAGTAAATATAGCACCACCATTCTCCGCATGGTTATCTATAAAGGAAGTATTTTCAATCTGTGCATTACGAACAGATAATCCTCCACCATATACTGCAGAATTATTAATAAACTTACCATTAAATGTCACATCAACCATATCTTCAAAGAAATTTATTCCACCACCATACCCGGCCTTGTTGTTAATAAAGTCAGAATTAAAAACTATATTATAGGGAGTTTCCCTATAATTAACTCCCCCACCAAAGCCAAATGCAGTATTATTTATAAAATCACAATCGAAAGAGGAATTAAATGATGTATCCCTAAATATGACAGCCCCACCATTACCTGTAAGTGCAGAATTATTTATGAAGTATCCTCTGAATATGTTATTACTTGATATATCAAAGAAAATCATTGCACCTCCATGTGAATCAGCAGTATTATATCTAAAATCACTATTAAATGTGTTGTTATGTGTTTGATTATAGAAAAATATTCCACCACCATTTACTCCTTCATTATATTTAAAAACACTTTCAAATATATTATTAGTAGTTATATCATGGAACAATAATGCTCCTCCACTTACATTACGTGCCTTATTTTTATAAAAATCTGCCTTAAATGTGTTATTATTAACACGACCCCTAAAGTACATGGCACCACCAGTACGTTCTGCATTATTTTCTTTAAAAAGTCCATAGATACTCGTATTTTCTACAGAACCATTAAAGCAAATGGCACCACCCCTAATAGCAGAATTATTTACAAAGACCGAGTCAATTAAACCATTAACCAATGAACCATCAATGTATATTGCACCACCACTAGTTGCATTATTTCTTAAAAAACTGGTATTGTTTACCAATAATGTTCCATTAGTAAATATAGCACCACCATTCTCCGCATGGTTATCTATAAAGGAAGTATTTTCAATCTGTGCATTACGAACAGATAATCCTCCACCATATACTGCAGAATTATTAATAAACTTACCATTAAATGTCACATCAACCATATCTTCAAAGAAATTTATTCCACCACCATACCCGGCCTTGTTGTTAATAAAGTCAGAATTAAAAACTATATTATAGGGAGTTTCCCTATAATTAACTCCCCCACCAAAGCCAAATGCAGTATTATTTATAAAATCACAATCGAAAGAGGAATTAAATGATGTATCCCTAAATATGACAGCCCCACCATTACCTGTAAGTGCAGAATTATTTATGAAGTATCCTCTGAATATGTTATTACTTGATATATCAAAGAAAATCATTGCACCTCCATGTGAATCAGCAGTATTATATCTAAAATCACTATTAAATGTGTTGTTATGTGTTTGATTATAGAAAAATATTCCACCACCATTTACTCCTTCATTATATTTAAAAACACTTTCAAATATATTATTAGTAGTTATATCATGGAACAATAATGCTCCTCCACTTACATTACGTGCCTTATTTTTATAAAAATCTGCCTTAAATGTGTTATTATTAACACGACCCCTAAAGTACATGGCACCACCAGTACGTTCTGCATTATTTTCTTTAAAAAGTCCATAGATACTCGTATTTTCTACAGAACCATTAAAGCAAATGGCACCACCCCTAATAGCAGAATTATTTACAAAGACCGAGTCAATTAAACCATTAACCAATGAACCATCAATATAAACTGCACCACCACTAGTTGCATTATTATTTTTGAAACTACAATTAATTAAATCCAAATTATCAGTATTTAAATAAATTGCACCACCATAATTTGCTACATTGTTATCCATAAATGTACAATTGATTAGTTTTACATCATTTCCAGTTATATAAAGCACTCCTCCATTTTCAGAATTACCGTTAACAAATATTATGTTCTGGAACGTAATATTTTTTCCTGTAACATTAAACATCCGAGCAAGAGACGATCCATTGATGATATGATTATTTCCATCTATAATTAAATTATTTCTGTGTATTCCTATTCCATTTACATAATCCATGTCATGAGCAGAGTTAAAAGTGAAATCCTGATTCAAGACAGCATAATCTTTTGAAGAAGAAATTACATAGTCCAAATTATTAAATGTGGAAGATTCATATTCGTCTACAGGTAAGTTAATATTATCAATATTATCACTTACCACATAGATTTCATCCTTTGAAGATTTTAATTCTTCAGAGGATCTCTTATTCATATATCGAGTGGATGTTTCATCCGCATCTAGATTAATCATTTCACTATTAGTTGAGGTGTATTCCCCCTCATCCCTGTTGAACGTATTATCCTCTGTAATAGTTTCAACATTTTCTATTCCATTATTTATATCATCTGAAGTATTTTCAACTGCATTAACTGCTCCTATTGTTAATATTGTTAATATAATACTCAGAATTATTATTTTTTTAAAATTCATAAAAATCACACTTTTAGTATAATTATAGTATGAGATTCAAATTATATTTTATTTTCTATATGGAAAATATAGAGAGTATGACACTCTTAATGCCTAATAAAAGACGAAAAATATAAGACAAAGACAACTGCAAGACCTTTACAGCACAATATGAAAAAACAAGAGGTTATGGAAAACCTGACTTGATAAAAGACTACGAAAACAACTGTTTCATCTCCCAGAAGGACAAAAACTCGAAATGAAAAAAATATATCCTGAAAAAATAGAGAGAAAGTAGTATATTAAAGAACATCATGTAATCACTGCTCAATAAAAGATCTATGCCTAACAGATAAAATGACAACCAAAGTAATAACCGATTACATAAATGAACCAACAGAGAAGCTAAGATGCTGAATGTGTACATTCGAGGCACAAGAGAAGTATAAGGAAAGAATGCTAAGTGTAGAACTACGATTCGTATACAACAAGTAAACTCAAGGATACAGACAATACAATGTAATAGAACTAGAAAACATTAAAACACAACAAACCATAATTGCAACAGCACAAAACCTGCTACAAATACACAATATAGAATAAAAAGAACTAACAAACAACTTCGAAAATGAAATAATCAATAGAAACCTTGATCAATAAATAGAATATATAAACAAGACAAGTGTGTTGACTGAGATTACTTAAACTCTAATAATTGTCGAACAGTTTTTAATCGTAAAAAAATAAAAAAAAGGTTAAAAAATTAGATGAAGTTTATTGTATATGACATGTAAGTCAATAAACCAGCAACAGCTATTGTGATAATGTATATTATTATATTCCATTGAATAACTTTTGAACCGTCCAATGGCGGAACAGGAAGTAAGTTAAATAATGCCAGATAACTATTAACGTTAAATCCCAATACCAGAGTTAATGAAATTATATACATTGTTCCTGCATTGGATGCCATATATGGTCTTATAAACAGCAGTAATGCTAGGAATATTAATGCCAATATAATATTTACTACTGGACCCGCAATGGATATTTTACCATTTTCTTCATCTGTTACCATTCTTCCATAAGATCCGAAGTAAACAGCTCCTGGTGCAAAGAATAGAAATCCTAGAGGAATTGTTATTAATCCTAATATCAATCCATAAGTCCATTTTCTGAATTCAGACATGAACCCAAAATGTTGTGCTACAACTTTATGTCCAAGTTCATGCAATATGAATCCAATACCTACTGCTACAAAGGATATTGGTAAAAACAGAATTAAAATATCCAGTGACCATCCCACAGACCTAGTAATTGACAATGAGTAGAATATTGTCAATGCTATTACTGCTATGATTATATCCCTTATTTCTTCTCTTGAGAAAGTTATCATAAGTTTACTCCTTGAGTTATAATAAATAATATTATCTAAAGAAAGAATAATATAGTTTTTGGAAAAATCTTTATTTAATAAATGACAAAAAAAGTATTATATTTTTGTTAAAATGTGGATATATCAGGATAATAGTGTAATGGGTGATGTTCAATGAAAATAAGTATTATCATACCAACATATAATGAAGAGGAATTTCTTCCAAATTTATTAACAAGCATTCAAAGACAAAACTATGATGATATGGAAGTAATTATTGCAGACGCACATTCTGTTGACAAAACTGTTGAAATTGCAGAATCATACGGATGCAAAATAGTGTCAGGAGGTTTACCGGCAACGGGACGTAACAATGGTGCTAAAATAGCTAAAGGAGAGTTATTATTATTTTTAGATGCGGATTCCGTTCTTACCAACAATTATATTTCATCAGCTATTGAAGAATTTGAATTACATAACCTTGGAATAGCAATTACCCAGATTGTTCCCTTAGAAAAAGGTTTCATAAACCAGATATCACATGAATTTGCAAATTATATGACAAAAAAGATATCCTCCATCAAACCACATGGTGCCGGCTGTTATGGAATTTTAACCTACAAATCATTACATGAAAAAGTAGGTGGCTTTGATGAAACTATGAATTTTGGTGAAGATACTGATTACATTGAACGAATAGGTGAAATAAGCAGATTCAAAGTACTTGAAAATCCACGATTATTAATATCCACCCGAAGATTAGAAGAAGAAGGACTGAAGGACATTACAATGAAATATGCTAAAAGTACTGCAAAACAAATAACTGGACAAACAGTTACCCTTGATGAACTGGATTACAGTTTTGAACATGGCATTCGAAGAAAGAAAAACAGAATATTTTATTCATTATGTGGTGAAGGTCTCGGTCATGCTATCCGCAGTGCCGTCGTTATAGAATATCTCATCAGTGAAGGATATGACATAATAGTATTTGCAAGTGACCGTGCTCACCAATATTTATCAAAGAAATTTGATAACGTTTATGAAATCGGGGGATTCAATACAGTATATGAAAACAATGCAGCACGTTATAAAAAGACTTTTGTATACAATATGATAGATGTTCCTAGTGACCTAAAAAACAACATTAACAAGATGTATAAATTAGCCAAGAAATTCAAGCCAGACATTATTATTTCAGATTTTGAATTTTATGCCAATCTATTATCACACATTCTTGGAATTCCATTACTGTCTATAGACAACATGCATGTTATAACAGAAGCAAAATATAACTCTCCAGCAAAATATACTAAAGACAAGCTATTTGCAGAAGCTGTTGTGCATGCATTTATTCAAAGAGCCGATAAAACTCTCATTTACTCATATTTCTTCCCTAAACTAAAAAATAATCAAACATGCCAATATGTAGATCCGGTTATAAGAGATGAGATACTTAAATTAAAACCAAGAGTTGAAGAACATATTCTTGTTTACCAGACTAGCGATTCCAACACGAAACTAATAAAATTACTTAAGAACAATCCGGACAAGAAATTTATTGTTTACGGATTCCACAAGGATGAACGTGAAGATAATATATTATTCAGGTCATTTGCAGAAGAACAGTTATTTAATGACTTTAAAACGGCAAAATGCGTAATAACCAACGGTGGATTTTCACTCATTACAGAAGCTTTACAGTTAGAAAAACCTGTTTTAAGCATACCCGTTAACAAACAGTACGAACAGATACTTAATGCCATGTTTGTTGAACGTTTAGGTTATGGTGAACATCATGATTCAATCAACCAGTTCATATTGGATAATTTCTTAGAAAATGTTGAAACTTACAGAAAAAATATCCGAGAAAAGTATAATAAACATTCAGATAACAAAGAAACATTGGAAACTCTAAAAAATACTATTGAAGAATTATTATATGAATAAAATTAACCACCACTTTTTAAAACGGCAGCCTATTATGAAGTTCAAATAAAAAGTAAAAAAAAGTATTGACTAAACAAAATACGTTTAGTCCAATATTATTCTTGTTTTAGCTGGTCAAGCAATGCATCTTCAAATGATTTATATGTTGCCTGTTTACCAGTGAATATTTCAAATGACACCAGTCCCTGATTAATCAGCATTGAAGTACCATTTATTGTTGTTGCACCATTAAGTCTGGACTGTTTTAAAAGTTCTGTTTCAAACGGATTATATATAATGTCCATAACGACGTGTCTGTCAGTTATTTGATCTGTTTTAATTGGTGGTTCGACTTCATGCTTTGGATACATGCCTATCGGCGTTGTATTGATAATTATGTCAACATCCCCCATAACATCTGAAGCGTCATTAATAGGCTGATACATTATATTGGTGAAATCTGTCTGTTTTTTAATATTTTCTATTAATTTCTGAGCATTATCCTCACTTCTGTTTACAATTATTAATGAGTTGATATTTTCATTTATCATCGTGAATGAAATTGCCTTGGATGCTCCACCGGCCCCAACTATTAAGACATCTTTATCCGTTAAATCAGTATATTCCTGGATGGACTTTATTGCTCCAATACCATCTGTATTATATCCTTTTGCTATACCATTCTTAAATTGAATAGTATTTACTGCACCAATCCTTTTGGCAGTTTCATCAATTTCATCTAAATAGGGTATTACAGATGTTTTATGAGGTATTGTAACATTCAGTCCAACAATATCCAATGTTTTACATGAATCAATCAGTTTATCTATATTTTCAGGTAATACATGAAATGCCACGTAGGTATAATCCATCCCCAATTGCTCATATGCATTATTATGCATTGGTGGTGACATACTGTGTTCAATAGGATGTCCTATAACCCCCACAACTTTTGTTTTTCCTGTAATCATAATACCAGCCCCTCTTTTTTGAAAGTAAAATTCTATATATAATTAATTATATATAATTAATATGATTTGTAATTTTAAATCTCTGTTTAAGTAACCATATTCTAAGAAAATATGATTGTTTAAGTGGATGTTTTTAATTACTTAGATTTGAGTTAATTTTTATTCTATGTTTTTACTATGTTGGTTTGTTTATCCATAACTAATAATATTATTTATGTGTAAGTATTCCTATGTATTAAAAAAGTAGAAAAGGAAATAATGGTAAAATATACCATTATATTATTGATGAGTTGTAATTATGGAATTTAATAAACCAAGAGGAACTAGAGACTTCCTATTTGAAGATATGGAAGAAAGAAAATATGTTGAAAACACGATAAGAAACGTTGTAGAAAATTATGGATTTAAGGAAATTAAAACACCTATCTTTGAAGATCTGGAACTATTTACAGCAAAAAGTGGAGAAGGAATTAAAGAGGAAATATATCACTTCCAGGATAAAGGTGGACGTGATTTAGCTTTAAGACCTGAATTAACTGCAAGTGTTTCCAGATTATACAACAATAATCTTAAAAAAGCAGCCAAACCATTAAAAATGTATTATTTTGGCAGTTGTTTCAGATATGAAAGACCACAAGCCGGTCGTTTCAGACAGTTCTGGCAATTTGGTATAGAAGTAATTGGCGGCACACCGATTTATAACGAAGCCGAAATCATTGCAATGGCAAATGAAGCACTGCAAAAGGTTGGATTAAAAAATTATGAAGTTGCCATCGGACATTTAGGAATTATTAAAGGAGTTTTAAATCATTTAAATGTTTCACCAGAAGATGTCACGAGAACCATAGCAAGCATTGATAAGGAAGATTATGAATTGCTTGAAAACATACTGAACGAATATGAAATTTCACAGGAATACAAGGACATCATAAATGAAATTATCAACATAAACGGTACACGCAGCGATCTTGAATCATTGAAAACAATTGTTGAAGGCATTGAAGAAAGTTATGATGCACTTTGTCAATTAATTGATACATTGAAAGTTATTGAAACATTCGGATTTGATGATTATACAGTTAAACTATCAATTGCACGTGGCCTGGATTACTATACAGGCATTGTGTTTGAAGTGTATGTACCGGACCTTGGAGCTGAAAAACAGATAACCGGTGGAGGAACATATAACCTCACAGCATTATTTGATTCTGAAGAAGTGGAATCCACAGGATTTGCATTCGGATTTGACCGTATAATGGAAGCATATCATAAACAAAAACTTGAAATGCAAAAAAATGATGCAAACAAAGTTTTAGTCGTACCAGTTAAAAAAGAATTTAAGCTTGATGCCATAAAAGTTGCACAGGAACTAAGATCAAACAACATCATAACCGATATTGACCTGAAAGGTAAAAAACTTAAGAAAAATCTTTCCTACGCCAACAACAACAATATCAATAATGTTATCATGATCGGACAAAGTGAAGTTGATGACAATACCGTGACACTTAAAGATATGGGCAGTGGAAACCAGGAAACCATCCCGTTAACTGAAGCTATAGAAAAACTATCAGAATAAGGTGTATGATAAACATGATAAAACCTAACTTCAGACATGAAATTAATGGACAAAAACTGGCAACGGCAATAGCACAGGACTATGAAACCGGTGAAATTCTAATGCTTGCCTTCATAAATGAAAAATCATATGAAAAGACCATTGAAACAGGAAAAGCACACTACTACAGTACAAGTCGCGATGCAATATGGTTCAAAGGAGAAGAATCAGGACATACACAGGACGTAAAAGAAATACTTTTTGACTGTGATAAAGATGCCATCATATTTAAAATAAAACAAAATGGTGGAGCATGCCATACGGGACACTACTCATGTTTTTACCAAAAATTATCTGATGATAATACACAGTTAGAAGATGTTGGAAAACTAGTCTTCAACCCGGACGAAGTATACTAAGAGGGAGGTAAAAAAGTGACAAAATTAGTACCAGACACCAGTATACTTATAGATCAGATGGTATGTCAATTAGTTCAGGAAGAATATGAAGATGCGGAAGTACTGATACCTGAAGCAGTACTATCCGAAATCGAAAATCATGCCAACAGAAGAAAAGACCTTGGTTATCTGGGAATCGATGAAATAAAAAATCTCAGAAAACTCAGTGAAGAAGGAAAGATTTCAATAAGCTTTGTAGGAAGAAGACCACAACTTGACGAAATATCTATAGCCGGCGGTGGAGAAATTGATGCAATGATACGTGACATTGCCAGAAAACACAACGCAATATTACTAACCAGTGATAAACTGCAAAACGACATTGCACAAGCACAAGGAATTGAAACATACTTCTACGAGAAAGAAGGACCAATACAGTTAGACAAAACAGAACTTGAAAGTTTCTTCCTGGAAAACATGTCATCAGTACATCTAAGAGAAAACACCACACCCATAGGTAAACGTGGAACACCAGGCAAAGTTGAATTAGTGGAAATAGACTATGTACCCCTCAGATATAAAGACCTTGACCGCATTGCTAAGGAAGTAATTGAACAGGCAAAACTGAGACATGACTGCTTCATAGAAATTGATAAAAAAGGTGCAAAAGTAATACAATTCGGTGATTTAAGAGTTACAATCGCAAAACCACCATTTTCTGACGGATTTGAAATTACTGCAATTAAACCTGTTAACAAGCTGGATCTTGATGATTATGGAGTATCAGAGAAATTACTTGAAAGATTGTCAAACCAGGCAAAAGGTATTCTTGTGGCAGGTTCTCCGGGTGCGGGTAAATCCACATTTGCACAGGCATTGGCAGAATATTACTATTATGACATGGAACAATTAGTTAAAACAATGGAATCACCACGAGATTTAAATCTTGATGACAACATTACACAGTATGCCCCATTAGAGGGAGATATGGAAAACACGGCAGACATACTGCTTCTTGTAAGACCTGACTTCACAATATTTGATGAAGTGAGAAAAACCAGAGACTTTGAAATATACTCTGATATGAGGTTAGCAGGAGTTGGTATGATTGGAGTTGTTCATGCTACCAGAGCTATTGATGCAGTTCAAAGGTTCTTAGGAAGACTGGAACTTGGAATTATACCATCAGTTATTGATACAGCAATTTACATCAATAACGGAGAAATTGACACCGTATATTCCATTGAATTAACAGTTAAAGTGCCTAGTGGAATGCTTGAAGCAGACCTTTCTCGTCCTGTTATTGAGATTAAAGACTTTGAAAGCGGAGAATTATTCTATGAAATCTACACTTACGGTGAACAGACCATTGTAATGGATGTTAACAAGACAAGCTCCGACAACAACAAGGAAGAAGAAGAAAAAAGTCCTGTCAGTAAGATAGTTGAAAAGGTTATCCGTAAAGAAGTTAACCGTGTTGCTCCAAATGCAATTATGGAAGTTTCATTAATTTCACAAAACAGAGCATTACTTGAAATTGATGAAGACCATACCGGTGCTGTTATTGGTAAAAACGGTAGAACCATTGCACAAATTGAAGAAAGAGCTGGAATTAGTATAGAAGTATCAACATTAGATATTAAAGAAATTGACAATAAAACACCTATTAACGTAAATGTTTCAGGTAACTACCTGTCATTAAACTTCAGAAAGGAAGATGTTGGTTCCAGTTATGATATTATTGTTGAAGACGAGTATCTTTTCACTGCAACGGTTGGAAAAAAGGCCAATATTAGACTTAAAAAAGATATTGAAATGGCTGAAATTATAATTAAAGCCATGAAAAAAGATGAACCCGTTTATGCACGTTTAAGAAATGATGATTTATTTTAAGGATGGATAAGATGAAAATAAGTGTTTCTACATTAGGATTATATCCTGCAAAAATGGAAAATATTTTGGAATTTGTCACCAGAAACAAATTAGAATATCTTGAAATTATAACGGAATATCCTTATAAAAATGTAACAAGTAATGACTTGTCAAGTTATGATTTAGGTATAAGCGTTCATGCACCCATGTCTGACATAAACATTTCATCACATGTTGATAAGATTAGACAGGCATCTATCGAGGAAATGATAAGTTCTTTCCAGAAGGCCAATGAACTGGATGCCAACATAGTTACCGTTCATCCGGGAAGCATTCCTGTTATGGCTCTTAAGTTTACTGATAAAATTCTGGAATTAAACCTTGAATCCTTAAAGTATTTACAGTCACAGGCAGAGGAATATGGCGTCATGATGTGCGTTGAAAATATGCCATTACTGGAACGTTTATTATATACCAATGTTGAAGCCCTGTTTGAAGATGTTTCCAATGAGATTCACTCAGGAATTACATTGGATATTGGTCATGGCCACAATAATGGATTTAATGTAGATGAAATGCTTGTTAGTGATGACATCCACCACATCCACCTTAATGATAATGATGGTTCATATGATATGCATGATGCTCTTGGTACTCATAACATTGATTTTAAAAGTCTCTTTAACATACTGGAAAAAAAGAAATATAATGATATCTGTGTTATTGAAGTGTATACCATGCACCAAATTTTGAAGAGTATCGATTATTTAAAGGAACTTAAAGTTTTATAGAGGAGTTGATTTTATTTCAATGTATGCAGAGTTATATGAGAATAGAGTAATTGTTAAACATGAACATGCACATAATTTATACAATAAAAGATATTATGGAAATTTAACCGATTCAGGTCTTGAATTATCATTTATAGAAGCCTTATATTTATTTGAAAAAGACAAGATAGAAATTTATGACAATAATGAGGGAATTGTCAGTATCGAACATATGACAGACATCATCAGAGAAAAACAAATCTTTTCTCATTATCTTGTTTATAAAGATCTTCGTACCAGAGGATATATTGTTAAAACAGGATTTAAGTATGGTAGTGACTTTAGAATATATGAAAGAGGCCATGTCCCCGGTGATGGGCATTCAAACTTCTTGGTTAAAATATTATCAGAGGAACAGGAGATTAAGGTAACTGATTTTTCAAGTTATGTGCGTGTAGCTCACGGAGTACGTAAAACATTACTTCTTGCTGTTGTAGATGATGAGTATGATATTACATATTATAATGTAGAATGGACTAGACCGTAAAAGAAATTTAGGAGTGATAATATGGACATGATAGATCCATGGGGTTCTTCAATTATTGATTATGAAAAACTAACAGAACAATTCGGAATAAAAGCATTTAAAAACGTTGTAGGAGACATACCTAACGCCAGTAAATTAATGACCAGAGGAATTATCTTCGGTCAGCGGGATTATAAAAGAATAACTGATGCATTGAACAATAAAAAGGAATTTGCCACAATGACAGGTATGATGCCTAGCGGTAAAATGCATATCGGACATAAAATGGTAGTAGACCAGCTTAAATGGTATCAGGAACAAGGTTCGGATATTTATCTTTCTATCGCAGATATGGAAGCTTATGCTGCTCGAGGAATTTCCAAAGAGGAATCAAGACAGTTAGCTCTGAGCGAATATATTGAAAATTATATCGCGTTAGGATTAGATGTTACAAGAGATAATTTTCACATATACCTTCAATCAGAAAATGATGATGTTAAAAATCTTGCATACCTAATCGGTAAAAAAGTTACTTTCAGCCAAATGAGAAGCATTTATGGTTTTGACAACAGTACAAATGTTGCCCACATCTATACGCCACTGCTTCAGGTAGCAGATATTCTTCACCCACAACTGGAAAGTCATGGCGGACCAAAACCGGTTGTTGTACCAGTAGGACCAGACCAGGATCCACATATCAGATTAACAAGGGACTTGGCAGCAAAATTCAATGAAGAATATGGATTTATTGAACCATCCGCTACATTCCACAGGTTCATGACCGGTTTAACTGGTGAAAAGATGAGTAGCAGCAAACCAAAAACTGCCATTTACCTAACTGATTCAATCAAAGATGCCACTAAAAAAGTAAAAAGTGCAAAAACAGGTGGACGTGACAGTCTCAAAGAACAAAAGGAATTAGGTGGAGAACCTGACAAATGTTCCATTTATGAATTATTGGTTTATCATTTGGTTGATGACGATAAAGAACTGGAAGACATTAGAAACAAATGTCTAGATGGTGAGATTCTTTGTGGAAATTGTAAACAGTGTGCTGTTGAACTGATAACGGAAATGTTTGAAGACCTTGATTCCAAACGTGAAGAAGCACATGAACTTGCAAAAAACTTATTAAAATAAGTTTTTTCCTTAACCCTCTTTAATCAAGTACTTTTTTTAAAATAAAATAAATATTAAATATTATTTTGAATATAAAATAAACTATGTTAGATAAATAAAAACAATTTTACTTAAAAAAATATTAAATATATCTAAATTACTCTAAAAAGACAAAGGAGTGTTTTAAATGGCTGAAGAATTAGAAGAAATATGGACTAATTACGATAGACAAACTGTATTTAACTATGTGGAAACTAGATTACACCATTATTTATTTACAAAAATCTTTAAAGATGAAGCAGAAATAATGAGCAAAATCATTGAAATAAATGAAGGTCAATTATTAAGTTTTAAATATGATTACTTCCTAAACATTCCGGAAACACAGGAATTAATCAATGATTTCGACAAGCTCAAAACACTTTTAGAGGGTAAAAATTTAAGTGAATCACCTTACAAGGATGTTGTTGGATTAGTCAAATACATGTTTGAAAATATTAAAGAAGCTGATGTAGGAAACATTAAGAATAAAAACTTTGAAGAAGACAAACTCGAAGTTATTAATAAAAACCTATTAGAAAATAAAAAGAAAGTTTCAGAATTGTTAAAGGATGATATTTTCAGTAGTGTTGAAACTCCAGACATCATCGATATTTACTTGTTAGAAACTGCTTGTAAGAATACTGATGAAGAATTTAACCTTGCAAGAGCTTACGAAGTTTATGATGAACTATTTGTTTTCCCAAGTAAAATTGAGTTATACAATACAATCACCAATGAAATATTAGTTGCTATGAGTAATGATAAAATATTTGAATTATATGTTTTATTAAATACTCTTGAAGTATTAGAAACTACAAAAGGAAGCATTACCTTTAAAAAAGCAGGTGTACGCGAATTAGCACAATATTATTACCAGGTTGAAGAAACAGTATGGAACACACAACAGTAGTGGACATTTTCTTCCACGATTTACCGGAAGAACTAT
>CAZUHM010000052.1:0-14712 GCA_964620575.1 uncultured Methanobacteriaceae archaeon
AAGTTTCTTTCCATCCCTAACCTGTAGAGGTTAGGGTATTCGTTTTTAGATAAAATATACAATTAGTTTTTAGGTTATATTAAGTAGCATTATATTCTTTCTGACAAATGATTTTTCAAAAAATCATATCATATTAATTATAGTTTTCTAAAAAACTAAATTAGGATAAATATGATTTTTCAAAAAACTAAAAGTGTTAAGTATATTATTAATCATAATACTTATTACTTTAAGTAATATAAAATATTTTTATTATGCATAATAATACATATTACTAGATAAAATAAAGTGTTTATAATGAGCAATCTTCCATAGGTAAACAAGAAAGAATTGAATGAAGATGAATTTTACAACAGAACTGAAGAGATTTCCAGTATAATGGCATTACTTAACTTAACATCTAGTGGAAATGGTCCTTCATTATTGCTTACAGGAATCAGAAATGTGGGAAAAACAGTTTTTCTAAATAAAATTAAAAAGGATTTAGAAAAAGACTATCTGGTTATTTACATGGACTTTTCACGTGCCGGATGTTATCAGAAAAATAATATGACACCAAATGGACTGATAGAATACTATTATAAAGAAATAATCAAAGGATGCGGAGAAAAAAAATTAATGAACCTTGATTATAAACTCAAAAACTATTTTAATACAAATGATTTTCATGTAGATAATATTGTCCTACTAGACAAGATTCCCGTTCCATTGATAAAAAGCGAAAAAAACTTCGAAAAAACAAAAGATTTCGTATTTAACTTACCTAATGAAATATATAATGAATATCATGATACAATCAAGGGCGTTATAATATTCATTGATGAAATACGGGTAATTAAGGAATTAAATGAATATCTTGAATCATTCTTGTGGATTTTAAGAAGTTATACACAGGAACACAAAAATGTTTCCTATGTTCTATCAGGTTCCATTAGCCTACATGATGAACTGATACCACAAATATCCTCACAAAAAGGAGCATTTGGTGGAAGAATGTTAAACATAGAACTAAAACCATTTACTAAAGAAACTACACGAAATTATCTGGAAAAAAATGCAGATGATCTGATACTCACAGAGGAAGCCTTTGAAAGATTTTATAAATGTACCCAAGGAATTCCGCATACATAAACATATTCGAAACATTACTACCCAAAAATGTAGAAATTAATGAACAAACACTCATCGATAAATTTGATGAAAATCTGGCAACAATAATAGTACATTTAATACATATATGGACTGGATTAACACTTAAAGAGAAAAACATATTCATATCACTCATAGATAAAGAATTGAAAAGAAAAGACATAGCAGAACATTTGAAAGTAACGACCGGATCACTGAGTTTATCCTTGAAAAAACTACAAAAAATAGGATTAATAACTAAAAAGAACAACCATTACAAAATTGAAGAAAAACTTCTTGCAAGATGGTTGAAAAAAGAATATGAAAAATATGAAGAATACCCATACCTTGTTGAATAAAAGAAATTCTTCAACGTAAATAATCTATGTGGTAAAATTATGTCCCGTTTACTTATGGCTTATAAACAAAAAGGAATGAAACGATTACAGGTATTGTCATTTAAGCTACAAATTGTACAAAAATTAAATTATCCTTATAATATGCAACACCACAGTTTATTGACATTAGTGAATTTGATTTTAACTTAAAAAAGACATCCGAATAAATTACATGAAAGCAAGATAAACTGGAATATGTTACAGATTATAAGAGACAAAACCACGATGCCCAATAGTTAAAAGTTATTCCAACAGATTCGTGTAAATTCTGTTGAGTTTCTCTCCGATAACTTCACTAGTATATTTATTCTTATTTTCAAGGCCTTCCCTTTGTAGTTTATGGTATAGTTCTTCATCATCCAGAATTTTTAGTATCTGTGAGGCCAACTGTTCATAATTCTTTGGTTCAAAGAATAATCCACCCTTCTGTCCACTTGACTCAACTACCGGTGGGATGCGTGCAGCTACAAATGGTGTTTCTAGGGACTGTGCTTCAATAATTACTATGCCGAATCCTTCGACTATGCTTGGAAGACAAAATACGTGTGATGAATTAACTACCTTCATGACGTCATCATGTTCTTCGACAAATCCAAGAAATTCTATGTTGTCTTCCAGTTGCAGGTTTTTTGCAAGCTGTTTTAGATTTTTCTCTTCAGGACCTGTTCCTATTATCTTGCATTGAATGTCTGGTATTTCCTCTTTTATTATGTTAACTGCCATTATTAGGTCGTTTACTCTTTTGTATTCAACGAGTCTTGCAACACATGAGATTGTTGGCCTGACGTACTCCTTGGATGTTACGTTTGGAAAGTCTACTATGTTGTGTACTGTTTTTACCCTGCTTTCTGGAACATATTTTTTTAGGTTATCTGCTGTGAAGTCGGAGACTGCAATGTACTGGTCAATGTCCTGTTTTAGTATGTAGCGTTCAAGCACTTCTCCGAATAGTCCTGTTATTCCCATGTTCTTTATCCAGTTTCCTATCCATACGTCATGGTATCTTAGTGCAACCTTTGTGTTTAGTTTCTTTGACAGTTTGTATGCAACAGGATATGTTATGAAATTGTAACCTATTATAAGGTCAATGTCATCTAGCATTTCATGTTTTTCAAGTGCATCTTTCATGAATTTTAGTCGACTTGTGAAGGATCCTTTCTGCACATAGCCATGTTCATCTCCACAGCATATGACATGTACATCCTGTATGTTAAATTCATTAATTTCCCCCTCTTTGGAAGTAAGAACAGTGACATTATGATACCGGGACAATTCCAAAGCCTCATTATAGCAGCAAACCTCAACACCACCCTTAATATCCAAACTTTCACCACTTGGAAAATACTCCGTTACAATACAAATGTTCATAACAATCACCTATTTCTAAACTGTTCAACCAAACCCCAGATAATCTCACGATCCTCCCGGTTGATGGCACCGGTAACAAAAAGTGCAACAAGATACACAACAACTGCAACAATCACGCCAAATAAGAAAGGCACATTAATATACAACAATACTGCTGCCATTACAACATTAGCCATCAGTACCTGAACAACAGGCAGAACAGACTTTCTGATATTCAATCTGAACTCTGTCATGTGAAGAGAATAAAGCATCAGCACAAATACGACAAATTCCGTGATGACCGATGTGATACTGGCACCAACATAGGAAAACAATGAAATCAGAACAACATTAAATATGACACTAACTATTGCACCTACCATCGCAACCTTAGTTACCAGAAACTGCTTATTAATGGCATTAAGTAAAGTTGAAGTGGTACCGCTGAGGAAAGTGAATATAACTGCCCACACCAGAACACTCAAACATAAACTGGCCTCCATGTACTCTGCTCCAAAGACTATGAAGATTATGTCTGATGAATAAATACTGGAACCAATAGCTACTGGAACCGTAATGATCAGCATATACTTAAGCATCTTCTTGTACAAATCATTCAATTTATCCCTGTCATCTACAAATAGCTGACTCATAATAGGAAAAACTGCATTGGAAATCAGAGCAAAAAGTCCTGATAACACCAGTATAATCTTCTGAGAAGAACTGAACAGTCCAACAGCAATACTGCCCGACATGAACGTTAAGATAACAGAAGCAATCCAGAAATATATTGAAGTAAAAACACTGGTAATACCGAAAGGAATACTGTTTAATACAAGTTCACTTATGAATTCCCTGCTGAAATCATAGGTAAAGCGAGGATAATGTTTAACTTTAATAAAAGAACCCAGAGCAAAGGTAATAATCATTGCAAATGGATATGCTGCTGCAATCCATACAACATTCAATCCCATATAAATAAACAGCAATGCAATAACAAAAACTCCAACATTATAAACCGTGTTGACAATAGTCTGATAATGCATCTCCTCATTACTTTGATATAAAGAATAATAGAAAGTTGTCAGGGAATTGAAGAACATGTAAACTCCAACAACCAGCATAACACCGAAAGCATTCCCTTCAAAACCGCTGACATACGTGAAGATTACATATGCAATAAATGTAATAATACTTAAAATAATTCTTAAAATAAATGCCGTTCCAAAATACTTGGATGTTAAATCATGATCTCTAGAAACTTTCTGTATGGCATAATATCCAAGACCCAAGTCACAGAAAACGCCAAAAATACCTATTGCACTAAGTGCAGAAGAAATAAGGCCAAAATTAAACGTTCCCAAATATCTGGCAGTAAATAATGTTAAAAGAAACATTATAACATTACTAATAAGGCTAGCCAATATGAGAAAACCCGAATTCTTAACTACTCTTGTTGTGACAGTCATTGATATCAGTTCATATATTAATAATAATACATTTATAATTAATAGTTTTTTTAACTTTCGGCAAAATGAAATATTATAGCAAAAATAATTTCCACCCTGTGATTAACATCTCTACTCATAATCCTTATTTCTGAAAAACTTTGCAAATACCTTGTTTTCGAAAACTTTGTTAATAAACATAGAAGACAAATAAATTAGAATATTCAGTTTATATCTTATCATATCTGCAAATAACTTCCACATTAAAGGCAACTGTATATCATACCCACCATATCTTAGTAAAAAGTCTCTTATCACATTGCTCATATCGTTTTTTGTCTGGTAACCACCCGTCGAACGTAAGAGTGAACCAATCAATATTATTATATAACGTTCAAGATTCAGTGAAATGAATTTATCGCTCTGCCCATATTTTATGAAACTGTCTATTGTTTGCTCAAAAATATTTATATAATCTGTTACTTGTTTATAATTAAAGGAGTGTGACAGGGAATTGTTATTGTTTGCAGTGTAAATTATACTGTAATAATCGTTCAATGAGATAATATCCTTATCCGTTAAGTTATAACACATGGATAAGAAAAGGTTATCCTCCGCTTGTGAATTGGGAAATCGTATATGATGTTTGTTTAAAAAGATTTTTTCATATATTGAACCCCACATAAAATGACTGACAAGATAAATCATATCTTCACTTCCAGGTTTAATCACCAAACGCTCATTTTTACCCGTATCATAATTTAAAATGGAATCCCCCATTCTAATGGAATAGTTAGACTTCACAAAGTTGACATCATTGCCTGTAATTTCTTCATATAATCTTTTAACACAGTCAATATCCATCTGATCATCCTGATCAAGAAACATAACATAATCAGCAGATGCATTGTCAATTCCAACATTCCTTGGAATAGAAGGATGACCACTATTTTCTTCCAAAAATATTGGTTTGATACTTGAATATTTCACATTCAATTCTTTTAATACTTTTTTAGTATTATCAGAGGAACAGTCATCAACCAGTAAAACTTCAATGTTCTCTATACCAAAACTCTGATTAATTACCGATTGAATCATTACATCAAATGGATTTACATCCACATAGTCTATGGATTCAATGTTATAACACGGAATGATTAAAGAAACCTTAAAATCTGTCATTCTAGTCACCCCTTAGAATATTAAAAAGCTTTGTTGCAAAAAGCATGAAATGCACATTCAATGAAAAAATCTTTACTGCAATATTAATGGGAACATTAACATATAATGGAAGATTTACTAAACGAGTAGTTATCGAATAACGTTTAAACCATGGTCTGAACTCTTCATAAATCTCTTTCAAATCATCATTATCCAAATCAGATTCAATGAATATTTTTATCCATGTTACTAGAAATTCGGATACAAAAGGCATTACCTCCATATCATTATCCTTTAATAGTTTTTCAGCTTTTATTAATGGGACAATACCATCATCATGAAAATCGTTGCGTTCCGGTTTTTTATGAGACTGAGAAGAATCAAAAATATTATAAATATAACCTGAATAATCAGTTAACAGAAGAATTCCTTCTGCTTTAATAAAACATTCTAATGAGAACAGGAAATCTTCAGCCCAGTGATCTTCCACGAATCTTATGTCATTTTCTGTAAGGAAACTTCTTTCATATATCTTGTTCCATATAGTTAAATTTGCCTGAGTTTGAATAACTTCCGGAAAAACATTGGTATCCTTTAACTTTATTATAGAATCATGACCTTCCAAAAAAGAATTATTCAAATGTTTTTCTTTGCCTAAAATGTTTACTGTGTACCTGCAAGAAACCAATTGAACATCATCGTTAATTATATTTTCATACATTGTCTTACAAAAATCGGGGCTGTATAAATCATCACCATCACAGAACATGATATAATCTGAAGATGCTTCAAGTATTCCATTATTCCTAGACCTGCCCGGTGTTGGAAAATGTCGTTCCAATTCAATTAGTTTAATATTTTCATAATTTTCTGAATATTCCCGTAAAATTGTTTTAGAATTGTCTGTTGATACGTTATCAATAAATATTAATTCAATATTATTAAAACCTATATCCTGTTTGAACATTGATTTTATCAATGAATGAATGTGTTCTTCACCATTATATATTGGAATTATTACAGTAATTTTATAATCAGTCATACTGCGCCATCCTCTGATTTATATGAATTTTTTTTAAAATTATAGTAGCATGATCCGTTTCTTGCCTGTTGTTTAAGTCGTTGACCTTCTGATGAACTTGATGTATAGTTAAAGGCTTGTCCTTGAAGAACGTGGTGTTGAATTTTTTCAGGTAAATGTTATAGAACTTCCTCAATGGATTAACACAATTGAAGTATGAACTAATTGAATCCTTCGAATATTGAGTTCTATGATTCAATTTATCTTCACTCATAAGTAAGAGAAATTCATTGGAATCACAGATTATTTCACAAATTTCCAGGTTACATTCACTTGCCATAAACTCCAAACCTTTTAAGGATGGAACGGCAATATGTGTTGGTGGACATAAGATAAAAGAATATTCTTTATACATATCCCACATAACTCCATTTTTTAAAGGTATGGTTATTAAAATCCTTCCTTCATCAGACAATAATCTTTCTGCCTCAGACAATATTTCAATAGGATTAAAAACATGTTCCAAACTATCCTTGAAGAGTATTAAATCATATTCTCCTGTAGATTCTAAGTCTTGTATTTCTTTTTTGAAAACTTTGTAACTATCATTTAAAATAGCCTCTTGAATAAAAGGATCTGTTCCTTCCAAATTTTTAAAACCTAAATGGGATAAGTGATTGATAAAAATCCCATTACCACATCCTACATCCAATATCTTACTATTAAAGTCAATAATATTATTTTTAAATAATTTAGCAGTAGAATTCCAAGATTCATCATATTGCAAGAAAAAACTTGTTAGATATCCAATTAAATCGAAGTGGAAATAATTTTTATAAAAATGAGACAATAAGAAAGAAATTAACTTATTGAAGTTAGTGAATGAATAGTAATTATCATTATCATAATAATCTGATAAGTTGTCAGGAATATTCTTGATTTGGATTGAACCACAATGTGAACATACTATGTATTCAAATTTTCCCTTAGGAAAATTTATTTCAAATGTAGGAACTTGATACGATTCTTCAATTATAAATTCTTCACTACAAATTTTACAATCATATCTTTCCATGAACAACACCCAAAATATACTTTTGATTTATAGAATGTACCTGAAATCCAGAATACTGTTTAAATTCGTATCAGCTAATGATTTGAATTCATCCCAAGCAGTTAGAATCACTACCACATCACTTTCCAATACATTTTTCATCGTATCATATGTAATAGGATAGTCATAATAGTTTCTGAATTCATCAATTGCCAGCGGATCGTATGCTGTAATATTTTCATATCCTCTTTTAATTAATTCACCAATAACTTTTGCAGCCGGTGTGTCCCGTACGTCATCAGAACCGGGTTTGAATGACAATCCTAGAATTCCGATACTATCCTCTTTTGAAATATTTCTGGTAATCTTATCTGTAATGAACACGTGCATATTGTTATTGGTTTTGATGGTATTTTCCAGAATTTCGGGTGTGAAACCCTTACTTTTGGATAATGCATAGATTGCATTGGTATCTTTTGGAAGACAGTACCCCCCATATCCGCAGCCTGGGTAGATGTAACTTGCTATTCCCGAATCCTTTAATCTTTTGTCAAGATGCAGTATTCTGAAGGCATTTGCAACATCAATGTCTCCAAAGTTATCTGCAATCATGCTCATCTCATTGGAGAAACTAATCATGGTTGCAAGAAGAGTATTTGACAGGTACTTGATGAATTCTCCAGTATTTAGTGAAACTGTGAATATCGGACATGTGAATGATTCATATAATTTTCGTAGAATTTCTTCGGATTTATTGTCCGATACTCCGAGCACTATCCTGTCTGAGTTTATAAAGTCATCCCAGCAGTGTCCCTCACGTAAGAATTCTGGATTATTTACAACACCAATATTTTCTCCGACTTTAAATCCTTTTTCTTCAACAAAGGGCACTATCTTTTCCTGTGTAGTAGTTGGAGGTATTGTTGATTTTGTAACAAGAACCCTGAATTTGTCATCTTTAATTTCATTTAATGTTGATTCAATTGCACTAAATAAGTACGTAAGGTCTGCCTGTCCGTTTTCCCCGTATGGTGTTCCCACACAGTAGTATACACAGTCACTTTCCTTTATTGCCTTTGTCAAGTCATTGGTGATGAAGAAGTTCCTGTTCAGGTTTCTGCACAAAGCTTCATCTAGTCCCGGTTCATGGAAGGGTAATTTTCCACTGTTTAACGTATCTATACGTTCCTGACTTACTTCAACTCCATATACCTTATTGTCTTTATCGGCAAATCCTAGTGCTGTTGTCAGTCCTACAAAACCCAGACCAAATACTGTTATAATCATGATTAAAAATCCACCTATAAATCTATAAATTCTTTTTCTTCATTGTTTTTAAGGAATAATAATGTTCTTTCAATTCCTTCCTCAATTTCAATAGTAGGATTATAATTCAATAATCTGCGTGCTTTGTCAATATTAGGACATCTGCGCAGTGGATTATCCGTAAGATAATCTTTATCCTCTGAGATTTCATAACGAATGTTACCTGTATAATCCATTACTTTTTCTCCAACTTTCTTATAAAGTTCGGCAAGTTCCGTCATGGTAAGTTCAGGTGATTCAATTCCTATATTGAAGAAATCATATTTACCATATAATAATATTTTAAGGTATCCCACTACTGCATCTGCTATATAGCAGAATGTTCTTGTCGGTGCCCCATCAGAGAGTATAACTATATCTTCGTTGAAAAATACTGATTTTTCAAAGTCGGCGGATACTCTTTTGTCATCTAACCTTAAGCCTGGACCATAATTATTAAATGGTCTGACAACACCTAAAGGCATGTTGTATTTTTCAGCATATAATCTGCAAATTGTTTCTCCAAAACGTTTAGACTCGTCATAACATGCTCTTGGACCGGTACATGAAACGTTTCCATTATAATCCTCACTGGTAGGTACCTGATCGTCAGAGGGACTTCCATATATTTCTGATGTTGAGAAGAACAAAAACCCCTTAATGTTTTTTTCTAGGTAAAAGTCCAATAAGTTTCTTAAACCTTCAACGTTTGCATCAATAGTTTCTATGGGATATTTTCGATAGAATATTGGTGAAGCAACAGATGCCATGTGAATTATAAGGTCTGCTTCTTGGCTGTTTTTTACATCTTCAATCTTGTCTGTGATTATGTCAAATTCTTCAATCTGGAATAATTCCTTTTCTTCCAATCTTTTCATCCACTCAGGTTTTCCGAGCATGAAATTGTCAAGACCTATTATTTTTTTTATTCCAAGTTTTTCTGAATATTCATCCAAGAAACACATCATGTAATATCCGATAAAGCCGGCACACCCTGTTATAAGTAATGTTGAATCCTTGAACTTTTCTTTTTCATCACTTGAGAAACTGTTGTACATGTATTCAAAATCTTCTTCCTTAATCATCAAATCACTCCTATTTTTTAATGTTTAACCATGGGGTATTACCTTCTGTTGCCATTTTGTTTAGTAAATTCTTTTCACGTAGAGTATCCATGCACTGCCAGAAGCCGTTATGTTTATAAGCTGACAGCAAGTTCTTAGTAGCAAGTGGTGTTAAAACATCATCTTCCCAGTTGCAAGAGGGGTCATTGTTAATATGGTCAAACACTTCTTTATCTGCAACAAAGAAACCACCGTTTACCCACATGTTATCTCCTTTGGGTTTTTCATTAAAATCAACTATTGTATTTGAATCATCAATATTCAATGAACCAAAACGTCCCTGTGGCTGTACAGCCGTTAAACTAACAATTGAGTCCTGTTTATTATGAAAATCTATCAATGCATTCAAATTAACATCACTAAGGCCATCACCATAAGTTAATAGGAACTGATCATCCTCAATATATTTTTCAATCCTTTTAACTCTGTGACCTGTCATGGAATTAAGTCCCGTATCAACCAATGTTACCTTCCACGGTTCTGAGTGTGAATCTAAAATTTCAAGTTTGTTATTTTTTAAATCAATACTAATGTCTGACTGATGTAAAAAGTAATTTGCAAAATATTCCTTTATCACATAGCCCTTGTATCCTAACATTATAATAAAATCGTTGAATCCCTGCTGTGAGTAAATGTTCATAATGTGCCATAATATTGGTTTTCCACCAATTTCCACCATAGGTTTCGGAATTTTATCAGTCTCTTCACTTAGTCTGGTACCGAAACCACCAGCCAATATTCCTACCTGCATCGTAAAATCACCTGTATACTGAATGTGTCAAAAAAAATACTGTTAAATTAATGTTTCTAGAATTTCCGTGTAACTATCAACTATTTTTTCCCAATTGAATTCTTCTTCAACCTTTCTTCTTCCATTCAATCCTAATTTTTTCTGAAGTTGCTTATCTTCCAATAATAGAATTAATTTTTCAGTTAAATCATCCTGATTATCCGATTCAATTAAAAATCCATTGTATCCATCTTCCACAACTTCCACGGTACCACCCGAAGCATATGTAACAACTGGTTTGAAACAGCAATTGGCTTCGGCAAGCACCATACCAAATCCTTCCCTGGTAGAAGGTAAAACCAGAATTTCAGATTCCTTGATATTGGAAATTAAGTCATCATCAGATAAATCCTCTTTAAAGGTAATGAAATCCTCGAGAGATAAATCATCAACCATCTTCATAAGATTCTCTTTTTCTTCGCCTTTACCCACAATAATCAGATTGATTGTTGGAACAAGCTCTTTAATCTTACTTATTGACCCGATAACATGATCCACATGCTTATGGGGAGCAAGTCGTCCAACAAAAATAAGCTGATTACTATGAACAACATCAACCTTAACGGCATCATACTTCGGAACATCAACACCATTATATAATATACTAATCTTATTATTCAAAACTCCAAAATTTTGTGTTAAAGAATTCATAGTAGCATGACTTACCGTGATAATCTTATCAAAAGGAAGAGTAACCAGGAATTTCTCCATAAAACTGGCAAGACGTGAAGATTGAAGCCACTGATCACTATCATTAGTACTGGTATCATGAATAGTTGCAACTAGTGGAGTCTTAGTAATTTTAGACATAAGCACTGATGATAAAAGTGGTGAATAAGCTTGAGCATCAATAATATCATAATCATGACTATACAACCATGAACACACACTGCCAAAATATCTTAAGAAATTAAAGCTACTGCGAAAAGGTGGATTTTCAACAACGCCTCCTATATGATGCACATTAATTCCATCAATATTTTCATAATCTGGAACATCAAGCACTCTCATGGTAAGAACATCAACAGAATGTCCACGTTCAACAAGTCTCTTTGCAATTTCATGATACCTATGCTCACCACCACCATTATAGTGAGGTACAAAAAACTCCAAAACCATGCAAATTCTCATCAAAAAACACCATAAAAGTACTTCTTAAGAAAAGAAACACAATAAAACATTGTTTCTTCTATTAAAATTCAAGAAAAATATCTAAACTGATATTTTATGATAATAATATTTATTTTATAATACATAAACATTACTTTTTTATTGAAAAACTATAAAATCATTAACTATTTTTATTGATTCTTTTTATTCATTCCCTAAAAAGCATTTTTCTCATATATATGACTTTTTATGAAAAGACTATTTTTTCATTTTCTTTCTTAATGCAAAGAAACGTGATAAATCATTCACTCTTTTCTTAAGAGAAATAAATAAATATTGTCATGGAGAATTTTTTTGATTAACATAGCTTTTTCAAGTGATAACAATTTTGTACCTCAGTTGATGGTATCAATTAAATCATTATTAACAAATAACAAATGTTTGGATTTGAATTTATACATTTTGGATAATGATATTTCAGAACTAAATAAAGAGAAATTAATTTTGTTAGTTGAAGATTATAATACTAATTTAACTTTTTTATCTGTTGCCAAGAATAATTTTAAGATTGAAAGTTATGTTGAGGATGATATCAAAACATTTTCAATTTCTGCATATTGTAGACTATTTTTATCTTCTTTATTGGCTGATGTTGATAAAATTTTGTATTTGGATTGTGATTCATTAATCGTTGATTCTTTACTAGAATTATGGAATATTGATATTACGGAATATATGTGTGCTGGAGTTTTGGACATTATGCCTAATGTTTATAAAGAAAGTATAGGCTTAAAGGAAGAAGATATTTATATTAACTCTGGTGTTTTGTTAATTAATTTGAAGTTATGGCGTGAAAGAAATATTGAAAAAGATTTCATAAAATCTTTAGAAAAACATAAAAATGAACGAATCCATCATGACCAAGGCATAATTTATGAAGTATTGAAAAATCAGATTTTGCCCATTTCTCCCAAATATAATTGGTTAAGTTATTTTCATGGTAAAGATTATCATTTGATTATTAAATGGTTTGTTAATCCTTCATATTATTACGATGATAAAACTATGGATGAATCATCTGCCAATCCTGTATTTATACATTTTTGTAATGGATTTATGGGAAGACCATGGAATAATCATAATCATTATTATTTTGACTTGTACAAGGAATATGTTCATTTAGCAGGTATTAATGAGGAAGAAATTTATGTTAATAAGAAAAATTTACCATTGATGAGTAAAATTTTTGGAATTCTTTCTGAAAATTCATTTTGTCTTGAATTATTAAATATGATTCCAGATTCATTGGCTAGAAATATTACAAATACTATTTTGAAAAACAGGCTTAAAAAGTAAATAAGATATAACAGGTGCACCTTATGGACATTGGAATGGTTTTTCCATTTTTGGACTATTATGCAGGAGCTCAAATATACTTCTTAGAATGTCTAAAAAGATGGAAGAAAAATAATGATATAACTATTTATTCTGTGAAATTTGACAGAGAACTTTATGAGGATTATGATATAGATGTTGATGTAAAACCAATAAATGTACCTTTTAAAAAGGAATTGATGCGTATTCCTTTAATATTTCAACATAGACTTGCTTCAAAATACTTGGGAAATCATGAAATATATAATTCTCATACTTTTCCATGTCATTCTTTAGATGTTGAAAATAATGTCTGGACTCCCCATGATCCTTCACGCATATTATATGATTTAAGTGTTTTGATGAAAAAAGAAAGTTTGCCTAAAAGAATTTTATATGATACTACAGCACCAATTCTTAGACGTGTTGATAAAAAAAATTATAGAGCTAGTGTAACTATAGCAAATAGTTATTTTTCTAGCAAGTACTATGAACGGATATATGATAATATTGGAAAGATTGAAGTTGTATATCCTGGTGTTGATTATGATAAATACGATAATCAACAAATTGAAAAGAACCCTAATTGTATTCTAGCTGTATCACGTTTATTTGATGTTAAAAGATTTGATTTAGCAATAAAAACATTGAATTATTTGGATGATGAGACATATCTTGTCATAATTGGTGAAGGACCTTATAAAGAAAACTTAATTGAACTAACTAAAGAATTAAAATTAGAAGATAGAGTCATCTTTAAAGGATTTGTTAGTGATAATGAATTAATTAATCATTATAAAATGGCATTATGTTCTATTTTCTTGCCTTATGAAGAACCTTTTGGTATGGTTGTTCTTGAATCGTTAGCTGCAGGAACACCAGTAATTGGTAAAACAAATGGTGGTGGATATACTGAAATTATTAAGGAAAATGAAACTGGATTTCTTGTAGACTATGATCCTAGAGAAATCGCAAATAAAATCAAGTATATGCAAGAAAATGAATTTGAATATAAAAAAATGGTACAAAAATGTAAAAAAACTGCTAAACAACATACATGGAAGGAAACAGCTGATCAAACAATGAAAATATTTGAAAAACAATTAAATAAATGATTGTGAATAATTTTCATAATAAATATGAATTAACTTTAAAAAATATGTTTTAACCTTACAAGAAGTCTAATTTCAAGTAGAACAGTAACTAAAAAAATTTCAACTAAATTAATATGTGATGAAAATGGTAAAAAGGTACTTGCAAGTGATGAAATTTTGTGCCTTATTATATATTGCATTCATCTGTTCAATAAATAACTCCAAATTGATTACATTATATATTGGAGAATAATATTAGCGAAGAAAGTAAACTATTCATAAAAAATATGAAAAACTATTTAAACATATTACTATAATATTATTGATTGTTTTGATTTAGAAAATAAATTAAATACGG
>CAZUHM010000053.1:0-14142 GCA_964620575.1 uncultured Methanobacteriaceae archaeon
TATTTTTTTTATACTTATTTAATCAGAGTCTAATTTTAATTTATTATATTATTCCAGATTTATCTTTCATTAATTTTTAATCCAAATTCCATAAATATATTATAATCCATATATATGTAGTTATTTTTTTTAAAAAAATATTTTCTGTTATGCTATAAAATATAAATAATCTTCCTTAAAATATTAAGTTATCATGCTACATATTCATATTTTATTAGTCTTTTTAATTATTTAGTTAAGAGAATTCACTAGAATATTCTAGTAAAATTATCATATAAGAAGTAATACCTAAAAAAAGTTATTTTCAATTTATACATATTGTACTACTTAAATTCGTTAAAAAATAGTTTATATTCTTTTTTTTAAAAGAATAATATTTGGGGAAGTAAAATGATTAAACAATTTACTTCCAATTATCCTTAAGTAACTTTAATATCTGTTGTTGTAACTCTAGCAGATTCATATGCTTGTCTATCTCCAGTTACTAATGTAACTGATTTCACATCCGTTCCACTATCAATTTTGATATCTGTAATATCAACAATACCATCTTTCACGTAGAAGTATTTGGTCTTACCACCTTCTTGGTAGGTCTTTCCATTGATTTTTACACATATCTTATTAGTTCCAACAAGATATTTGTCTTCATAATCTGTCAACGTTGCATCAATGCTTAAAACATTGTTATTAACAGTAGTTGACTTAAAGTTAACATTTACAACACTGCGTTCAACATGGAACACGGTAGTATTGCTAACTCTAGGAGTATACAATTTGTTTGCATATACTGCTTCAACAGTATAATTTCTAATGTTTCCATCAGAATCCAATCCTGCCATTCCACTAGGGACATGATAGACATAAGTTACCAGAGGGCTGGTAACTGGAATAATTAATGGACTTCCATCATCATTTTTAATTGTTACTCCGTTAACTTTGAATACTAAACTAGCATTAGTTGTTAAACAGGTAGTATTGGTGTAATTCTTAGTTACATCAGTAATGATAGCCGTAAAGACTATATCTCTATCCTGTTTAGTAGAATCATTCGATACTTTAACTTCAATTAATGCTGTTCTCTTGCTAATGTTAGCATCTGCAACATTTGACTGGGCTGATTCATATGGATATGAACCACTATATGAAGCTGTAATATTTACAGCTCCACACAATCCATTGTAAGCTTTCATAGTGAAAGTTACTAATCCATTCGTTACGTTGAACTTTTTAACAGTCATATCGTCTGAATCGAAACGATTATCAACTCTCAAAGTCTTACCGTTTATTTTAAATACTATGTTTCCAGAATTAACCAGATTACCGTTTTCATCAGTTAAATGAGCTACTAAAGTAATATCTTCACCAACAATTCCATTAAGTGAATCTACAGTGACTGTAATTTTCTTCTTAATTACTTCAAAGCTGGTAGTAGTATTTATCGGATTATACTTATCATTTGAATAGCTTACTGTTACATTATTTGACCCTACTTTAGTGCTTGAAACTGTTAATTGATAGTTTCCTTGATTATCAGTTATTGCCTGATATTTGTTTCCATTAATATCTATGGAAACAACTGCACTTTTCATAGGATCTCCTTCGTCATTCGTCAGTTTACCTGTAATAGAAACGTTGTCTCCAATCTTGCTTTCTTTAATCGGATCTACTGTGAGAATACAATCCTGTTTCAAAGCATTTAACTTGGTATTGACAGGTTTAACTTTTATCAACTCATTTCCTGCTGTTACAGTTACGTTATTTGTTCCACTAACTAAATTGTCAACAAGAATTGAGAATTCTCCATTTGCATCTGTAACTGTCTGGTATAGTTTTCCATTTACAGTTACATTAACCGGAGTATTAGCAACTGCTTTTCCATCCTGGTCAGTAATTGTACCATTGATACTTGTAGTTTTATCTACAGTAGCATCACTTGGCAATTTAAGACTTATACTTCCATTATTTGGAACAACATTCACTTTCGTATCCTCATTTGCACTATCATATATATCGTTTCCGGCATACTCAACCTTAACAACTTTATTTCCAACGTCAGTTGTTTCGAAACTTGCCTCATAGTATCCTCTACTATTGGTTTTAACAAGTCTTCTGCTTCCATCAAACACTACAGTAACTTCTTCGTTACTTATCGGATTACCATTTTCATCTAAAAGTTGTCCACTTACTGTAACATCTTTTCCAACAGGCGTATCTGTAATGTTAACTATAGAAATAACATCCTTCTGTTTTCTAGCATCAAATGTTGAATTTTCCGGAGTTACTTCTATATCACTGTTTCCACCAGAAACGGTAATATTATTTTTACCACTTACTATGTTGTCAACTTCTACGGTGAAAGTACCATTTTCGTCTGCGACACCATTGTATGTTTTTCCGTTTACAGTTACGTTTACAGGTATGTTTGGAATTGGGTTTCCTTTTTCGTCTGTTATTGTTCCTGTGATGTTTACAGGTTCTCCGGCGACGGTGTTTTCTGGCACTTTGATGATTATGTTTGCAGTTTCTTTGTATACTTCAAAGGTTTCTGCTGGTGTTGCCTTGTTGTAGTTTTCGTCTCCTTCGTATGTTACAATAACTAGTTTGGTACCTGTTGTGTCTGTTGGGAATGTGGCTTTGTAGTTTCCGTTTTTGTCGGTTGTTACTGTTTGGTTTATTCCATCCATGTTGACGGTTATTTCTGCGTTTGCGATTGCTTTTCCGTCTTTGGTTGTTAGTTTACCTGTTATTGTTACGTTTTCTCCTGATTGGGTATCATTGATTGGATTAATTGTTAATGTTGTGTCTTCTTTGTTTATGAAGAATTTGTCATTAGCTGATACTTTTTCTATGGAGTCGTTTCCTGTAGTTACTGTTACGTTGTTTTGTCCAGTTACTGTGTTGTTGATTGGTATGTTGTAGTTTCCGTTTTTGTCTGTGGTTGTTGTGTATGTTTTTCCGTTTACAGTAATGTTTACAGGTATGTTTGGAATTGCATTTCCATTTTCATCTGTAATCTTACCGCTTATATTAGTTGATTCATCAATCTTAATATCTTCAGGAGTATTTATAGAAATACTTGCTTTTATGTCTTCAATGTTAACAGTATCAGTAGCTGATGTTTTATTATATTTATCATTACCATTGAATTCTATTAACACTTCTTTGTTTCCTGTACTGTTTGTTTGGAATGTTGTGTTGAAGTTTCCTTCATTGTCCGTTGTTACTGTTTGAGTTTTTCCATCAAATGTTACATTTAATTTTGTATTATTGATTGGATTGCCGAATTCGTCTTTAAGTTTACCAGTTATGTTTACATTATCACCAACAGTTATGTCTTCAATAGAGTCAACACTTAAGATTGCATTAACTTTTTCTACTTTGAAGATTGTTATGTCATATGTTCCAATAAAGCATTCATTGCTATCGTAAATACTTCTCACATTGTGTGTACCCACAATAGTGCTATTATAGACTAACAGATATTCTCCATTAGCATCAGTAGTTACATTATATTCTTTATCGATTATAACTACAACATTAGCATTACTTATTGGTCTGTTTTGTTCATCAACTAGTCTACCTGATATGATTGTGCTGTTTCCAGCTTTTACAGGGCTTGTTGCATTAACAGTGATAGTTGTATTTAATCTGGTTACTGTTATGTTATTGAATATTTCTGCATTTTCAGGATCTTTGTCATAACTTACCTTATCTAAACCTGTACTGTTTATGTATACATCGTTTCCGAGGTATTCTACATGAACAGTTTTTGTTCCATAGCTGGTATAGTTTAGAGGTATGCTTGTTGTCTGTCCTGAAATTTCTACTGTGAAATCACTGTCCTCAGTGGAAATATTTAATTTTCCACTTGATACGATATTACCGTTCTTATCTTTTACTACCACATCAATACTTACATTTCCAACAGTAGTATTTGTTATGCTTACAATTGTAATTGTAGATATTTTGTTCACGTCATAATTGGTAAATGCAGTAGTTGCATTAACTGTTTTATTTCCTTTATAGGTTGCAACTACATTAACTTTTCCTTCTTCAACAGTAATATTTGTTAATTCATATTTACCGTTTGAATCGGTTGTTGTAATGTATTTATCACCATTTACTGTAATTTCAACATAGGCATCTGAAATGATATTGTTCATTTCATCTGTCAATTTTCCAGTAATTTTTACAATCTGTCCTACGTTAACAGTATTCGGTGTTGCATTGACAGTTATTGTTGCTAATTTTTTGGTAGTTGTAATATTTTCCAGTATTTCTTCACTTGAAATAGTGTTGTTAATTATTCCAGTACTGTTTGAGTAAATACTGTTTTCCAGATATTTAACCGTAACTGCAATATCTCCAACATCATCAATGTCCAGTTTTACACGGGTTGTATTACCAGTTATTGTTTTTGTTGTGGATTTTCCAGCTACAATAATTTCCAGTTCACCGGAATCCAGAATATTTCCATAATTGTCTGTTACTACTATGTCAATAGTCACATTATCGACAGTAGTGTTAACAATTTGCACGACAGTCTTAGTTGTTATAGTATTAACAGTGAATGTTAAGTTTTCACTTGAAACACTTTCCAGGTATTCATTTCCATTAAATGAAGCGTTAACCACGAAAGTTCCTGCAGTTAATGTTTTGTTTGTAACAATGAAAGTTCCATTTTCAAGGAATGTAACAGGATAATCAGTTCCTGCAATTGTCACAATCACATTCTTTTTGACAATATTGCCCATTTCATCACGTACAATTCCAGTGACATTAATGCTGTCACCCACTGTTAGGTTTTCAGCACTTAATTCAATGCTTATTGTAGCTTTTTGTTTGTCAACAGTAATTTCCGTTGAAGCTTCACTTTCATCATAATACTCATTTTCATTGTAGGTTACGTTTATGTTTAAAGTCTGAGTATTGTCTGATGGAATTGTTACATTTACCTTACCTTCAATTAAAGTTTTATTTTCAATAAATGTTCCATTTTCAAATTCTACTGTAATATTACCAGTATTTACAGCATTTCCGGATTCGTCATTTACTGTAACTTCAATGGTCACATTACCTGTTGTTCTGTTTAGTACTGTGATTGCAGTTGCAGTAGCAGTTTTACTTACATTGAATGCTACTGATGATTTACTGTTATTATAGTTTTTATCATCATAGTATGTTACATTTACAGTGTAAGTTCCAGCTTCTAACTTGCCAAGGGATACGGTTACGTTTTCACCGTATGAAAGTGAATCAACAGGAACTTCTTTTACCAGCTGGTTATCTGAATCATAAACTGTCACAACTGCTTTACCTGTAGCGTTATGGTCACCAATATTTAAAGTGACGTTTGCTTCAGAACCAGTTTTGACATTATCGGCTGTGATAGTAATGTGAGATTCAGCTTTAGTCACGATGAATTCAGTTTCAACATCATCTTTGGCTTCATAGTTTTCATCACCTGAATATGAAACTTTAACCGTGTATTTGCCGGCAACAATTCCAGTATATCTAGGAATAATGAACTCTGCAACACCATCAGATAATTCTTTGGTGTCTACGTCAATACTTATTCCATCAATACTAATGCTTACACTTCCTGTAGCATCACTTGGTAATGTTACAGTAATTCTTTCATCATCGCCATAAGTTATGTTAACAGTTTCAACGTTTACAGTGTAATCAGCTAATCTTTCAACAATAAATTCAGCACTTGTTTTATTGCCATTGTATTTACTGTTTCCATCATATATCACTGTTACATTGTATTTACCTGCTTTTAGACTGTTGAGGTTTAGTTGAGCTATTGCATCACTTAAAGTCAATACCTTAGTAATGTTTTCAAATCCTTCCAAAGTACTGTTAATGTATACAGTCACATAACCTGTTGCATCAGATTCATTAATTGTAATGTTAACTGATTCAACATCACCATATATGATATTGCCTACTTCAACACTCACACTTGAGTTAAGTTTAAGAACGTCAAATGTTGTGTAATCAGTAGCATTAGCATATCTGATATTATCACCTTTATATATGACATTTACTTCTATCGGACCTACAGTATCTGTTGTGTATGTTATGTTATATCCACCAGTACTGTTGGTTTCAATAGTGTCAATACGTTTGCCGTTTACATAAATGCTTACATATGCGTCGGTTATGTTTCTGCCCATATCATCTGTGAGAGTTCCGTAAATAGTTACATTGCTTCCATTGATGATTGTATTTTCATCAACATCCACAGTTAACAATGCAGTTATGTTGCTTACTGTGATGTTTTCCAATATTTTGTCATTGATTGTAGCATCACTTGGTTGATATAATTCATTTCCATCAAAGACGACCGTTACATTGATGTTTCCACTTCGTGTAATGTTGTCTTTAAGTGCTACAATGATGTTCTCATTACCATCCAAATCCACCTGTAAAGTTTTACCATCAATCGTGATGTTAACTTTACCTGTCATTGAAATATTTCCATCATTACCTTTTACAGTAATGTCAAGTGTTACATTTCTTGCAGTGCTGTTAATGATTGAAACATTTGTAGTTGTGGCTATTTTATTGACGGTGTATTGTATGCTGTTACTGTTTGCGGCATTTACGGTTGTGTTACCTTTGTAGGTAGCGTTTACTGTGAATGTGCCTGATGTGACAGTTACGTTTTGTACTGTTAGTTTACCGTCAACAATTTGTATGTCATCTTTGTTTGGTATTTCTACTCCATTGATGTATATGATCACATTATTTTTGTCAGTTATTTGTTTGCCGTCGGCATCTGTGATGTTGACGGTGATGGTAACGCTTTGTCCGATAATTAGGTCTGTGGTGTCTAGGTCTACACTTATGATTGAGTCAATTTTATCAATACTTATTTGTGTGGTATTGATTTTGTCTGGGCTGACTCCTTCTGTTGTGTTTATTGCGACACTTGAGTAGTAATTTTCATTTTCAAGGTAGGTTACATTTACTTCTAATGTGTTCATTGTTGTTGATGGTATTGTGACATTGATTTTTCCATCAATTGCAAGCTCTTTTATAATGCTTGTTCCGTTTGCGAATGTTACGTTGATTTTACCTTTTATTGGGCTTCCGGTTTTGTCAGTTACGGTGACTTCTATTTCCACGTGGCCAATTGTATTGTTTAGTATAGTTACTGTGGTGTTTGTTGTCATTTTATTAACAGTGAATACAGCGTTGTTTGCTGTTGTTGCACTGTTTATGCTTTCATTACCGAGGTATGTTGCGTTTACGGTGTATTCTCCTGCGTTTGGTGCTTTGTATGTGAGGTTGTATGAACCGTCGCTGTTAATGTTTACGGTTATATTTTCTCCGTTGACTGTTATGTTAACTTGGCCTGTTTTGATAAATTCATTATCAACCATTACTGTTCCGTGTATGTAAACATTCTCTCCAACCATTAGTGTTTCAGGATTCAATGCTATGCTGATGTTTGCTTCCTGTTTTACTACGTTGATGTTGGTAATGTTTACTTCTGGATCATCATCACTTATGCTGCTGTTTCTACCATTGCTTCCATAGTAGATTTCATTTGCTTCGTAGGTCACATTTACCTTTACATTTCCTATTGTGTTTATGTTAAGGGTTATGTCTACTCCGCCATTTATTAGTTCTCCTTCACCTATTATTTCTCCGGTCTGGTTGCGTACGATTACGTGTCCACGTTCAACCGGGTTGTTTGTTAAGTTAGTTACGTTAACGTGGATTATTACTTTGCCGATTGTAGTGTTTAAAATGGTTACATTTGTTTTTGTAGCTATTTTTGTTACGTTGAATGATGTGTTTGCGTTTGTAGGGTTATAATTGTTGTTTCCGTTAAATGTGGTGTTTACAATTATGTTTTCAGCTACTTTTCTGGTGGTGTAGTTAATTGAATAACCTCCAGTGTTGTTTGTTTTTGCTGAATATCCTATTCCGTCAACGTATATTACTAAATCTGCATCTGTAATTTTGTTTCCATTTTCATCGGCTAGTTCACCACTTATTGTGATGTTGTTGCCGATTACTGTTGTTATAGGTGTTATTGTAACTGTTAATGTTGAGTTGCGAGGGGTTACTGTTATGTTTTTAAGAATGGAATTATCTGCAGTGTTGTTTGCTACACTAGGTAGATAAGTGTCATTTCCTGCGTATTCCACTTTTACACTGATGTTTCCGGTACTTGTTATGTTGTCAAGTAAGTGAATTATTGTGTATTCGTTTCCTGATAATTCTATTTCTATTGGGTTGTTTCCTGCTATTGTGATGTTAACTTTACCTTCTTTGATAATGTTGTCATATTTATCTTTTACGGTAATGTTAAGTGTCACGTTAGACACGGTAGAGTTTATCACAGTAACATTAGTACTTGTAGGTATTTTGTTAACAGTAAATTCCAATGTTATACTAGTCACATTATCTTTTATGTACGTAGCATTTACTAGGAACTTACCTGCACTTACAGCATTATATTGAACTTCGTGGAATCCACTTGTACTGTTATATGTTGCAGTGTAGTTGCTTCCGTTAATTGTTACATTTACTGCAGCATCAGTTATCTGCACACCAAGATCATTGGTTACGTTAACTTTTACAGTCACGTTTTCTCCAATAATCACATTGTCAGTATCTAATTCTATTGATATAATGTTTGAATCATAGACTCTTATATTACATGTAACGTTGCTTGAATAATAGTAATCATCACCCATGTAGGTTACATTTACTTGAATTTCTCCTGCACTGAATGTTTTTGTTAATGTGATGATTGCTTTTCCTTCATCATCTAATGAACCTTCACCAATCAGTGCACCGGTTGCATTACGTACTTCTATACGTCCATTAGTTAATGATTCACCGGTTGCATTAGTTACCTGTATTTTAAGGGTTACGTTGCTCACACTATTGTTTATTATTTGATAGATACTTGTAATTGTAGGTATTTTACCTATGTTTAATGTGATGTAGTTTGGATCGTATGCACTTTCATTTAATGCGTTGCTTGTTAGGTAAATGTCGTTTTCATTATATGTGACCTTAATTTTAAGTTGGCCGGTTGCCGTAATATTGTTTAATACTATGTCAACATAACCGTCCTGTGTCAATTCTTTCTCAAATGCCAATAAGTTACCGTTCATATCATAAACAGTAATGTTACCGACAGTTAAGTTGGTGTCAGGGTCATTTTCGCCCACAACACTTACACGAATAGTTACATTGCTATAAGTACTGTTCAATACTTCCACACTAGTAATTGTAGGAATCTTATTGACAGTTAATGATTTGTTTTCACTGATGACAATAACAGTATCATCATCGCCGATGAACGTAGCATTAACAGTTAATACTCCTTCATAACTTGGAGTGAAAGTAACACTGTATTGGCCGGTTAATGGGTCGTACGTTACGCCTGTAATGTTTACGCCATCAACTGTGACATTTACACGTCCTGTTGTGTATGGCTGTCTTGTAGTGTTTAGAACATAACCTGTAATTGTTACTGGCTCTCCTATAATTACTTCTTCATCACTTAATGTAATGTTAATGCTTGGATCTACTGTTACAGTTATCTGATAACTGGTAATGTTACTTTCAAGGTATAAGTCATTTCCCTGATATGTTACATTCACAACAATATTTCCAGGTTCAACAACACTACCGAGTGTGATGTTTACTTTACCACTGACAAGGTCGCCTTCACCTAATATGCTTCCATCGGTTGCATTAACCACTACCACATGACCTGTACTTATTAAATCATCCGTACTGTTAGTTACGTTAATAGCTAACGTCACATTACCTGATTTTGTGGACAGTACATCTTCAATGTTGGTAGTACTTGGTGCTTTCTGAACGTCAATTCTATAAACGTCCTTATCAAAGCTATACCATGTTGATTCGTTTCTTGCATTGCTTGGCTGATATTTAGGATTTATCTCGTAGTAAATGTATAACTTGGTTATATCTGCTGAATCAATGTTAAGTTTTATATCAACATTTCCTCCTGAAACATCAATTCCTTCCGTAGTTAGTAATTTACTGTGTATGATGTCTAATACGTAAACAGTTCCTGTAGTCACAAGTTTACTTGCATTTCTGGCATCAGTAGCATTGACTCTTATTGTAACGTTTCCGTAAGTATTGTTCAGAAGTGTTACGTTGGTTACTGTAGGTATTTTCATAATTGTACATGTACTTGTATTGGTTGAACTTAACACAACATAATTACCTGCACTGGTTTTGTTACCTAAGTATGTTACTTTTACGTTGAAATCCTGACTTTCATATCCAGTAATTGTATTTACTGTAATGTTACCTTCATATCTACCATTAGTAAATTCTACCGTAATAGGATCTTCACCATCAATTTCTATTGTCACAGTTCCCTCTTCAATAACCTTACCCGTTTCATCAAATACCTGTCCACTTACTGTAACGTTTTCTGTTACGTATGATGGGGATGAAATTTCAATTGTTACATTGCTCATACGGGCAGTTGCATTGAATTTACTTATTATTTTACCACTTGTACTGTTTATACCAGTACTGTTCAGGTATTTGTTGTTTTCAAGATATTCAATATGTAAGGCCACTTCATCAGTACTTGTAATATTTACTGTTGCATTTAATGTTATGCGTGTAGTTACTCCGGTAATGTTGTATTCTTCGGAGTTTGATCCAACAGTTATCTTTATAGTACCATTTTCAATGATACCAGTGTGTCCTGTTGCATTTTCACGTACAACTACATCAATAATTACATTGCCTGCAGTGGTATTTACAATTGTTACGTTGGTTATTGTTGGAATCTTGGTAACATTGAACTCTATGGTTTTACTGTTTGCTACTTTCATTCCGTTAAGGATGTATGTAGCATTAACCTTGTAGGTTCCATTCTCATAGAATGCCTTGTTAGCATAATATAGTTTTAATGTATTTACGTCGGCAGTGTAGTTTCTGTATAAGTTACCTTCACTGTCATAGACTGTAATATTAACTGTTCCTAAACCATCAGACACTCCACCAAGAATTGTTATATCTTCCGTGATGAAAATATTGTCCTTGTCTAAAACAATTGATATGTCCGGTCTTCTTACTTCAAAGTCTTCTGTGAATACTGTGCTGTTATAATTATTGTCATCATAGTATTCTACTTTAACTGTGAAATTACCAACATCCAGTAAATTATTTACTACAATACATTCGATAGCTGTATTGTTATTTATTGTTACTGATGTATTGGTGTAAATGATTCCAGATTCATTGAATACTGTTATATTTACTTTTCCACTTGCATTATAGCTTGTAAGATTTATTTTCACGCTTTCATTATAACCATAACTGATATTTGTTGGGCTGATAACTATGTTAGGTAATGCTTTGGATACATTGAATAAGGTATTATTTGTTTGAGCTGCATATCTGCTGTCATTGAATACTACTTTAATTTCATATTCATTAACTTCCAATGCATATTCATCCAATACCAGTATTGCATGGCCGTTGTTGATAGGCACTTCCCTGTCAATTATATCTGTGCCTGTGATGTTTACAAGTACTATGCCTTCTGCATCATATGGAACAGTTATGTCAATAGTAGATTTTTCGCCGTAAGTTATGTTATTTACAGTTACATTTATAGTGTAATCGGCTAATCTGTTTACGGTGAATGTTACATTTGTAGTGTTTCCATTATGGTTATCATCACCATTATATATTACTGTAACATTATATTCACCAACATCCAAATCGGTTAGGTTTAGCTGTGCCTGATTACCCGTTAATATGATTGTTTCAGTACGGTTGGTAAATCCACTTAGGGTACTGTTAACGTATACCGTTACATTACCTGTTGCTGTTGTTTCATTAATTGTAATGTTAATTGACTCCATCTGAGTGTAATTAATATTGCTTACAATTACTTCAACGGATGTGTTAAGTTTATTTACTGTAACTGAACCAGTTGTCTGATTAGCAAGGAAATAATCGTTTCCGCCATAAGTGATTATTATTGGATAAGTTCCTTCCATGTTAACATCATGTAATTCTATTATTACTTTTCCGTCAACAAGATTTCCCCTTCCAATTTCAATATCTTTCTGATTATGTTCATTCATTTTGTATACGATTACTTCACCGTCTTCAACAATGGAGGATTCATTGTAAGGATTGGTTACGTTAATTTTTAATGTTGTGTTGAATACCGTGTTATTAAGCACTTCTTCAATGCTTATCACATCATCCAATTTAACAACATAGAATGTAATACTTTCACTTACTCTGTTGTATTGAACTTCAGAAGTATTATTTGTGAAAATACCTGTCAGGTATATTTCCCCTGCCGTTGAATTTCTGAAATGATATACTCCAACTCCGTCGGTTACAGTTACATTTGCTACGAAAGTGTTATTCTCATCATATATTGAGAAAGTACCATTCAATTTAACACCATTTACATCTTCTACAGTGAAAGTTAAATCATTGGTTTCATTGATTTTGACAACTAATTTCTGATATACCCAGTCACTATATGTCAATACTTTATCGTCAAATAGCTTATTGAAATTGTAACTGATGTACCTGTAACTTCCAGGATAATCAAATCCTATAGTGAAGTTATCATCTGCATTTTCCTTGGTAAAGTTGAATATGAACCTACCAGTCTCATTTGTTGTGAAAATCTTGGTCTCACTGGTACCGTTCTGGTAGAACATTGTAATGCTTACGTTTTCTCCACATATATTGATATCGTTGTTGTTTATATCCTTGTAGAATAACCAACCTTCAAATGTAATATTTTTGTCTTTACGATATTCGGTTTGGTTGAAAATACGTGCCAATGTTCCAATCTTATGTACTTCCAGTGTTGTTGAATTACTTGCACTGTTATACAGTACATCCATACTGCCATCAAAGTTTGCGGTAATTCTGTATGTTGTCTGGATTGTTGGAATCCATTCAAATACGAATTTACCGTTTGTATCGGTTACATTAGTCATTGAACCAAGATATTTATTATTGTCATTTACATCTGTTAAGGTTACTGTAACGTTCTTATGATCCAGAGGATGTCCTCCTTCATCTTTAAGAACTACAGTAATGTTAACCTTGTCTCCTGGTGCAACAAAGTATGTGCTCTTATTATCACTTAAAGATAATTCGATAATAGTGTCGATTTTAGAATCTTTGATAATAATTCTTGTTACACCGTTATCATATAATTCTGTAACATTATAAGTTATGTTTATAATCTCATCTTGCTGGATATCAATCATGAATTGAGTAATTCCATCGACTATTTCGGATGTGACATTTGTACCGTCAGGTAATGTTAGGATAACCGTACCGTTAGGCACTATTGTTCCGTTTCGGTCATTTACTTCTACGATGAGTATACGTTTACCATCATTATCTAAATTTTGTGATGGTCTTATTACAACAGGATGTTTTGTTGAATTTAAAGTTACGTTACTGCTAGTTACAGGATTTATCACATTCAATTTACCGTTGTAGGTAGCATTAATCGTGAAGTTTCCTATTTGTGTTGCAGTGTAATTTAATTCGTATCCTAGTGATGTAAGGTCTACGGTTGTTTCTTCACCATTGATTGTGATGGTTACATTTCCTTGTGTAATTTCTGTTCCATCATCATCGTATACATGACCACTGATTGTTGTATGCTTGTCGAATAGTATTTCGCTTTCACTTAATGCTATATCGATTGTTGCATTTCTGTTTACCACAGTGATTATGAAAATGTTCTCATATACTGATCCAATCATACTTTCGTTGATAGCATTGCTTGAATAGTATATGTCATTTTCATTGTAGGTCACAACTATTTCTAATGGACCAGACTGTTCTGATGGAATGGTAAGATTAACTGTTCCGTCAACTAGTGTTCCATTAGCAATTGTCTGATTATTTCTGTCATAAATTGTTATATTACCTTTAACGACATTCTGATCAGACATATTCGTTACATTTACACTAATTACTATATTACCTACAGTATGATTAAGTACTGTTACATTGGTTTTTGTGACTATTTTCGTTACGCTATATGGTGTACTTGCACTATTTCCACCAAAGATTCCTAATAATCCAATATAATTCACACGAACTTCATATGGT
>CAZUHM010000054.1:0-14104 GCA_964620575.1 uncultured Methanobacteriaceae archaeon
GGATTATTTATTGTTCCCATCTTTTTCTGTCTAACAATTCTTGTTTTTTACCTGCGTTCCATCCACCGGAAGCACTTTCTGAGTGTCCTACCTGTTGAACGTATCCAGTTATTCTATCATACCATTCCACGTTTTTAGTTTCTCCACAGTGTGTACAAGTTGATTGTAAACCTTTCATCAATGTTTTACAGTTTACACAGAAACTTAATGCACTGCTGTATGCCCAGAATCCGATATCTGTTTTACGTGCAATTTTGTTTGTTAAACTCATTAAACTGTCAGGATCACTGTATGATTCTCCCATAAATGCATGGAAGATGTGTCCTCCCTGGGTTAATGGGTGGTCCTCTGATTCTATTTTTATTTTTTCAGGTAAACTCATTGCAGTATCTACAGGTACGTGGCTACTGTTAGTGTAGTAAGATGCGTCACTGTCCCCATTGCAGATTACCTGGTCAGGGAATTTTTCTCTGTCCATTGTTGCAAATCGGTATGCTGTACTTTCAGCTGGGGTTTGGATTACTCCCCACCTTAGGCCTGTTTCACTTTTAAGTTGGCTTGCTCTGTCATTAATATGTTCAAGAACTTTGTGTCCTAACTTATTTGATTCAGGGTCTTCTAATCCCGCACCGGTTTGTGCCATTAACATTTCATTTAATCCGACAAATCCGAATGATAATGTACTGTTATCTACTTGGTAGTATGGATCTTCTCCCATTTTCTGTGTTAGGAATGGTAATAGTTTATAATCGTTTAAACATTTGAGTGCTCTTTCTCTTCTGATTAACAGTACTTCTTCAACTATGTTCATGTAGTCATCCAGGTAGTCGAAGATTTCATTTTCGTCACGTGCATTGTATCCTATACGTGGAAGGTTCATTGTTACATATGCAAGGTTTCCTGTTCTAAGACAGTCTTTTTCCCAGTCTCCAGTCCAGTTATCTGATAATCTTGTTCTGCATCCCATGTAGTTTGCCATGTTTCCCATGTATTTTGGTAACATGTTGATGAAGTATGCTGTTCCAAATTTAGCTGATAGGTAGTGTACTCTATCAATATCTTCCTGGAATTCGGGTGTTAAACATTCTTTTCTCAGGTAGTATATTGTGTTAGGGAAAAGGTGTGGTTTTCCTTCGGAGTCTCCTTTAATAAGAGCTTCAGTAAATGCTTTTTGTAGTAATCTCACTTCTTTTTCAAAGTCTCCGTATACTCCTACTATTTTTCCTCCAGGTCCGTATGCCGGTTCGTTCTTAAGGAAGTCGGGTACTGTAAATTCTAATCCTATGCTTGTGAATGGTACCTGTCCTCCACGTGCAGCGTATGCCATGTTGAGGTTGAATATTAACATTTCTACTGACTGTTTGATTTTGTCGTATGGAAGTCCTACTGCAAATGGTGCTACAAATACATTCCATAGACTCATTGACTGTCCACCACTCATGTTTTGTTGTGCAGCCAACATTATTTCTCCGGAATGGTTCATGAGTGTTTCTATATGATTTGGTGATCCTGCTACACTTGTGTGGTCTCCGGTTCCATCTACTTTCAATCCGTATCTTATGAATTGTCTTAGGTCGTGTTGTAGACAGTTGATTGGTCTTCCTGCGAAGAATTCTAGATCGTGTATGTGCACTGTTCCGTTCATATGTGCATCAGCTAGGTGGTGTGGTAATATGTTCAGTAGAGTGTATTGTTTCAGTGATTCATCAGCCACATATTTGTGTATTGTTTCCGGGTTATGCATCATGTTTGCGTTGTCTTTGTTACCTGTTTCTATGAGGTTTGTTATGTTGTATACAGGCATTCCCAGTCTTGTGTATTTTCTTCTTAGGGATTCAAGACCATTTTCTGTTAATTTTGTGTTAACCATTTCTCTTATAATCGGAGCGGTTAAGTAATCCAGCTGAAGTTTTTTAAGTTCTTTGTAAACTTCTGTTGCAATTTTGTTTGCTAATTTTGGTGTTGTTTGTGTTTCTTGAATTAACGTATTTGCTATTTTGGATTTATCGAATGGTTCTATTGTGTCTCTGCCTGTTCTTACACGTAATGTGTTGTTGTTGTAGTATTTTTCTGCTAGTTTTGTGTTTTCTTTTTTGAGTAGCTGGTAGATGAGTGTTTTTATTTCTTTTGTTGTTATGTTATCATGTGCTTCTTTGGATACTTTGTATGCTATTTTTTCAGCCAAACCCAATGGTATGTTAATCATTAAACATGATTTTATTAGTTTTTCATAGCTGAATTTTTCTTTGATTCCGTCGTTTTTGATTACGTGTATTTCGTTAAGATTATACGTGTCTTGTATGGTTTCAGGATCTTTCATCATAATAATCACATATCTTTATAGTTCTAAATTATTATTAGTCTATGTTAATATATAAAAATTAGTATTTTTAGTTCGTAAAATAAAGAACAGTTCGTAGACATATTAACTAAAATTTATGGGGGTTAAAAAAGTTCAATTAGAAGAAAACATCCAATGAACTCTGTTTAGATTTATCACTTTCAAATAAAGAATTAATAGCAGTCTCCAATATTTCAATACGTTCAACAACATAAGGATTTATAGGATATCTATGCGATAAATCCTTAGAAATTTCAAGATATTTAAGAACAGAACCTTTAGAAATACTAAGAATCAAATCATTACCACAAGTACATTGTCCGGATAACGGAATTCGTCTATACTTGGCACCACACTTAGTACACCTAACTTTCTGTCTGGAAAATGCTCTGATATTTCCTGCCATGTCTGGTAAGAAGTGAGAGTTAATAACACCCTCAACTACACCTTTTTGATCAACAGATCTTAGTATTTCAGCAAGACCAATTTGACTTTCAACCTTCTCAGTCATAGTTTGCAAAGTCTTATAAAGACAAATTTTTGGTCCGGCATGTATCGAACTAGTTGGGTGTGAATACATGATACCCTTATACTGTGCATCAGTACCCAAACGACCCTCAACATTATCAACCAAATCATTAACATCCGAAGGTTTCACACCACCCTCCTCAGTCTTATGATAAATTTCCAAAGGAATTCTCTTCATACAGTCAATATTGTGGGATTCATCGTCAATCTCCTCAGGATCAATACGTATACTTAAAACCAGTGGAGCATCCATACTACCACCACGAGTACTAGGAAGGTAGGTTTTTCCAAAATTAAGAAGAGAATCCAGCAACAGCATAACAGCATCTTCATCACTGTCACAGTTACGTCTCTTAGCAGAATGGAAATATGGATGAGCATAGCAGCCAGAAGCCTTAGTATAACCGACAATTCTGCCGAGAACACCGGCGGAAGTGTGTGGAGCTAAACCTGCAATAAGATGACCTACAAGATCAGTACGGGTTTCAGCATTATAAAAGGAATCCATATTATAATATTTCACAAGCAAATCATCAATAAATTGGGAAACCTTTAAAAGATAATCTCCACAACTCTCACTGACAACAATATCCTGAATCTTCAATTCAATAATCTGATTATCATCAGTAATAGGATTACCATAAATGTCCTCAGTATAACCCATCTCAACTATTTTCTCATGCTTTACACCAATCTCCCTAGGAATAAAATGTGTCAAAGGCAAATCAGTAGAATCATGTCTGATAGTACCGTCACGATATGTGTAAACATCATGCAAAGCTCTAAGAATACCTTTCTCTAACGGTTCGGGGAATTTATCCTCAGAAATCAAACCCTTTACACCTTTAACAGTATCTAATCTTCTGACTTTAACACTGTCAAAAGCATCATTCAATAATTTACCTAACTTGATATTCTTTGCAGCAGAATTTTCAAGCTCGGTACGGGAACCGCAAACAGGACAAATTGATTTGAATGAAGTAATCTTACATGAAGGATTAGTACATTTACACTTTGCAAGAGTAACTTTTATAGTACCCTTTTTGGCAGCCTCCACAATGTTACGAATATTACCTGCATAATTACCTATAGGGAATAAGGAATGAGGGGCAGGTCTCATCAATCTTTCCTTGGTTTTTTCTGGACGTCCAACACGACCACCAATATAAGTAGGTGCCTTGGCCTTGATAATAACATCATTTATCTGATTGATGGCTTCAACACTTTTCATATCTTCATCTGGTGATAAATGCTTATTTAATGTTATCATCAGAGCATACAGATTATCGTTGGAAATAATTAAGGCTTTGTTGTTCACATGATGTGGAACACCTAATACTTCTAGTATGCGTTTATGAAAATCAATTGGGATCCTATTCATATCTACATTGAACACCTTTTCGGGACTTTCAATGTGTTCATAAAGATAATCATGTAATTCATTTAACTCTTCCTTACAGACATCATGATAATAGAATGTGTACTTAGGATGTAAGGGAGTACCTGTTTTTTCAGCAATTTCAAAAGCTTTTTTTGCATTAATATCCAATTTTAATAGGTCATTCAATTCCATTTCTTCCTTAAAACCTATTCCGAAATCATCATGACTTTCCTTGAAGTATTCTGATGCTTCAATCTCCTGTGCCCACCATTCTTCACACCATGCAGAAACGTCCAATGGAATATTTCCACGTAAGTATTCGCCAAATGCGACCAGCATATCACCTAAAAACAATATTTCACTTACATCACGACGAATCTTTATAGCCTGTGATACATTGTTTACCTGAACAACGTCACCATTTTTAAGTTTAACAATAGGCCCTTCAACAGAATCACATGGTACAACACAGTTACCTTTACCCGGTTTTTCTATTTTCATCTGCGTACCGATGGCCAGAAATTCTACAATTTCCATCGTGGCAGGATGAATTGCCATGGATGCAAGACCGCTGTCTCTGGTTCTACCATACCTGAGACGGAAACCTCCCTTTGCACCTGGATAGGACATAACAGGTCTTCCACCAATAATATCCTCCATGTACTTTGCTTTCTTCTTAACCTTTTTAACACTTTTTTCCTTAATTTCCTTAGTTTTATCTTCCTTTTTATCCTCTTTTTTATCATTCTTTGGAGCAGTAAAATATTCCAGCCAGCTCCATCCGTCAATACCTAAAGTATTTGCATATTTAACTATTTTACGGGATTTCTGTATAACTCCTTCTGCAATAGCTAAGAGTGCACCGCCACGAAGATGGTTTGTTTCAACTCTTGGAAGATCTCTGTTTTGAACTTCAATTGCATCAGTCTGTTCACCGGTTACTTCTACAGGAATACTTTTAACGGCTTTTCTTACTTCTTCGGGAGTTGGTGAATACTGTAAATTGGTAACTTCTGATTCATAAAGTTCAACTTCTTCAACATACCTTTCTATTTCATCGTCTGTTGGCTTATACCTGTCATGACCCTGGGCAATACGAATATAATCTCCTATTAGAACTGCTAATGCTGCAGCAGTACCTCCTGCACTACGGATAGGTCCTGCAAAATACACACCAAAACATTTGCTACCATCAGGATTGTCTTTAATTTTTACCTTAGCAATACCTTCCAGTGGTGCTGCCACAACACCCTCTGTAAGGATAGCCAGAGCTGTACGAATGGCACTATCAGCATTTTGTTCCTGAATTTCGTAATTGTTTTTTTCTCCGGGTTTATCATCCTTTGTTGCAATTTCTTTAGCAATTTGGAAAGCAACCTCTTCCCTTGACATGCTTTCTTCTAATTTCTTTATTCTCTTTGCAACACCTTCTGGTCCAACAAGCCCTTCTACACGTTCTGCCAAGTCCTTTGCCAATGGTATTTCAGGAACAAGTTCTAAATCTTTTCCTTGTTTACGTGCTTCACGTGCTATATCATAGAGTTCTTCCGTTTTGTCCTCAAGCATTTTGAAATAATCCACTATTGAAACCTCCCATTTAGTATTCCTATCAAAAAGTGAACATAAAATATTATGTAAATTTCACCTTACTTTCATATATCAAAAATATTTATTTAATTAGATATTAAAAATTTTAGTAAGTTAGTATAATATATTATATAGGAATAATTTTTAAAAAATAAAAACAAGAGCTGGTTTAGATGTTGAATGATTTACAAGATAAAGAATGGAAAAAAGACTTTTTCAGGATATTTGCCACAGAACATGATAATATGGAAGAACTGGAAAAGGCAGATAAATTAAAATTTGAACATTTCCCCCCAGTAATAGCTAATTTTTATAATGAACTGCTAGATGAAGAATCACTTAAAAAAATATGCTCCGGAAAATTAAAGCTGTCAAAAGCTAAAACAGTCCCTGATTATAATTCAGACATACTAAAAGTTGACTATGTAAAAACAATAAAAGGACAGTTAAATGCAGTAATGCAACAACAAATAGCAAAATTACACCAGGAAGACCCTAATTTTCTAAGCGATGAAGAAAAAGAAATAATAGAATCTTCCGATTTTCCATTCATACGCTTAATGACATTAGTATACACAAAAGATACTGATGAAATGACAGAGGATGAACAAAATCAGTGGAAAGGATACATGAATGATTTCATTAACCAACAAATAGTATTTGGAGTAGTGAACACTTATTATACGATGAAACTCTACCAGGACAACAACTATGTTCGCATGTTCCAGACACCATACAATAAACAGGGATTATGGGACGAATATGCAGACAACAAAAAAGGATTCTGTGTAGCATACGATTTTAAAGAAATAAGCGAAAAAACAGCAACACAATTAAACAGACTATATCCTGTAATGTACGTGGATAATAAACTCACAGAAAATGATCTGGATTTCACAGTATATAATGCACACTGCGCATCCCTAACAAAAGTAAAACAACAGGTAAACGATTATGATAATGAATGGATGTATATATTCAACCATCACTTTACAGAAACCGAATACACAATGCTGGATAATCTCCTGGAACCGGTCTATTCCAGGACAACCAACTACGAGGCAATCCAGAAAATCATAAAAAACAACTACCTCGAATCAAAAGATGATGACCTGGAATATAATTATAATGAAATAATCAGTGACCTGTTAAATGTATTGGAATCCGAAGAATTCAGGGAAGAAATAAACTCATCACTACAGAAAGTATTTGACATAACAGACAACGAAATGGAAATTGACTTCCTAAAACCTGAAGCAATATACCTTGGAACAAATTTCCCCGAAGAAAAACTACAGGAATACAAGGATATTATAGAAGGAGAGAACGTAAGAATTTTCATAATCAAGGAAAGTGATGGAAAACTTTTCAAAGCATTAATTTAGGGATAACATGTCAAAAATATTATATGAAGAACTGGTGGAGGTATATGAGCACATAAGCAATACCACCAGCCGTCTGGAAAAAGAAGACATCATCTCCGACTTTCTGAAGAAAATAAAAGAGGATGACCCGGAAGTAACATACGACGTGACATTACTGCTTCAGGGAAAAATATTTCCTCCATGGAGTGATAAGGAGATGGGCATATCAACTCAGCTAATCATCAAAGCCCTATCAAAACTGCTTGGAGAAAACACCAAGAAGATTGAAGATAAACTGGCCTCAGTAGGAGACATGGGCGAAATAACACAGGAACTGGTTAAAAACAATAAACAGGTAACATTCTTCAAGGTACCCTTAACCATCAAGAAGGTAATATCCAACCTCAGAAAAACAGAATCAATAATTGGAAGCAACTCCCAGAACAAGAAACTCAGTTATATCCTTGAACTCTATACTTCCGCTTCACCATTGGAGGCAAAATACATTACAAGAACCATCACCGAGAAGCTGAGGATAGGTGTCGGTGAAGGAACACTTGTGGAGGCAATAGCAAAGGCATACGATATTGACAAGGAAGTTATAGACAGGGCATACATGTTATCCAATGACCTGGGCGAAGTGGCAACAAGAGCACAGGATTCAATAGAATCAGTAAAAAGCTTAACAATCATGCCAGGAAAACCTATAAAACCTATGCTGGCACAGTTAAGTCCAGGAATTGAAGAAAGCATTACTGAAATGGAAAAAGTAGTCTGTGAAACAAAGTATGATGGTATCAGGGTTCAGATTCATAAAAAGGATGACGAAATAAAAATATTCACAAGACGACTAGAAAACGTGACTAATGCCCTTCCTGAAATAGTTGAATACGTAAGTGATGCCTTGCCTGATGAAGACTACATAGTTGAGGGTGAAGTTATTGCAACAAAGGACAATAAGCCAATTTCCTTCCAATACATTCTGCAGAGGGTAAAACGTAAATACGATGTAGAAAAGATGAGGGAGAAAATTCCCCTAAAAATATTCCTCTTTGACGTGTTGTATTATAAAGAACCGACAGCAGAGGATTCATTGGAAGACAGACGTAAACTCTTGGAAGAAATTGTTACAGTATCTGATGATGTTGAGCTAAGTACGATGGAAGTGGTTACTCCGGATAATGTGGATGACGCGGTTAACCTGTTCAACTGGTCTCTGGAAGAGGGACATGAAGGAATAATGTTCAAGGACATTTCAAGTCCATATTCTCCGGGAAAACGTGGAAAAAATATGCTTAAATACAAGCCTGTACGTGAAACGTTGGACTGCGTAATAACTGGTGGAATCTATGGAAAAGGAAAACGGGCAAAATTCTTTGGCTCATACCTCTTATCATTACTTGACAGTGAAACAGGTGAATACAAAACACTGGTTCATGCAGCTACGGGAATGGATGATGAAATGCTTGCTTCATTAACAGAAAGGATGCAGCAGTATATAATTTCAACATCCGAGCAGACAGTCACTTTTAAACCAGCCGTTATTCTTGAAGTAGCATATAGTGAAATAGTTGAAAGTAACGAATATGAATCAGGTTATTCACTACGTTTCCCGGCAATTCAACGTGTACGTGACGATATTGGATTGGATCAGGTGGATACTCTTGAAAAGCTTATGCAGATGATCGGCCTGCAAAACCAATAACTTACTTTTTTTATTTTTTTCATAATAACAGTAAACATTATTTATTAAAATAACATAAATAATAGTATAATTATTATGAACGACAAGAAAATTTTTAATATATCCTTAATAACATGTATCATAGGACTCTTAGGTATAATGTTATTGTCAGGATATGTAAACCCGGAAAAATTGACAATAGACAAAATAGACAAATCAAAAATCGACAATCAGATAGAAGTGGACGCAAAAATAGTGTCCGTCACACAGACAAAGACAAATACAAGGATAATCAAGCTATTCGATGGCACAGGAACAATAAATCTGGTGATATTTTCCTCCCTCGATTACAACACCAAACTAAGCAAAAACCAGCACGTGAAAGTAATAGCTACAGTAACACAATACAAAAATGATTTGGAACTGGTTCTTGAAGAATCAAAAAACTTAAACTTCATATAACAATATTAATAAAAAAACCGTGATTTCATGAAATGGAAAATAGGCAACGTGAAGATAGACAACCAGACAGTTCTGGCACCAATGTCAGGAATATGTGATAATGCATTCAGAACCATAATCAAATCAATGGGATGCGGACTTATAGAAACTGAAATGGTATCAAATAATGCAATAGTCTATTCAAACAGGAAAACCATTGAAATGTTGTACATGACAGAATATGAACGACCATTATCACAGCAGATATTCGGTTCAACAGTAGAATCATTTAAAACAGCATCACAATACGTCTCAGAAAAGATGAATCCTGACATCATTGACATAAATATGGGATGTCCCGTCAATAAGGTTGCGGTACTTGGAAAAGCAGGAAGTGCACTGTTAAAAAATCCATCCAAAGTATATGATATTGTTAAAACAGTAGTTGAAACTGTTGATATTCCAGTAACGGTTAAAATTAGAAGCGGTTGGGATAAAAAACATGTAAATGCACTTGAAATCTCAAAAATAATAGAAGACGCAGGAGCATCAGCAATAACAGTACATCCACGTACCAGAACACAGGGATATGAAGGTGAAGCCGACTGGTCATTAATCAAAGAAATCAAGGAAGAATTGTCCATACCCGTAATTGGTAATGGGGATGTAAGAAGCTGTTATGATGCAAAAAGGATGATTGACACTACAGGCTGTGATGCAGTCATGATGGGCAGGGCAGTACTGGGAAATCCCTGGCTAATACGGGAATGTATAGATTATCTGGATAAAAATGCTGAACCCGAAACAGTAACCTTGGAAGAGAAGATTGAAATGTTTAAAAAACATGCAGAATTACTCATTAAGAACAGGGGAGAAAAGATGGCTATTCTTAAATTAAGAACACATGCATCATATTATGTGAAAGGCCTGCAGAACAATGCACTTATCAAGGACAGAATCTTCCAGACAAAAACAAGAGAGGAACTCTTCTCTGTTCTGGACAATCTTTTAACAGAATAATCTTCTAATTTTTCACGCCCTTTTTCACGAAGCTAGTTTTCAAATAATTTTTAAAAAAATAAATTTTAGAAATTATAAAAATAATATACAATAGAACATTTTTTTGGTTGTAAAATATTATGAATTTAATTCTAAAAGATGATAAGAAATTATTGATTTTACCTGCATTAATCTCATTTATCTTAACGTTACTGTTATTATACAAGTACACCTTCCCTATTTCATGGGATGTATATTATCATATACACATGATTGACCTATACATGAACAGGGGATTAGTATTCTGGGACTATCTGACAGTAGCACCAAAAGGAAGACTGATAATGTATCCTCCACTATTTCATCTGATTTTTGCAGCAATCACAAAAACATTCAACACAAGCCCGGTGGAACTTTGTAGAATTGCACAGCCATTCTTTTCATTCTACCTGATAGGAACAATCACATACGTATCATACAAACTGACAAACACCCGAACAGCACTAATAACAGCATTTTTAAGCATGTTCACTTTCATAACATTCAACAGATCAGTCATATGCACACCAGCAACAATTGCAATGGGACTGTTCATGATATCATGCCTGTTCTTTTACGAATCAATTGAAAAAAAGTCTACAAAATACATCATACTATCAGCACTGGCACTGGCACTGATATGGAACCTGCACATGGCAACAGCACTGTTAACCACAGGTGTAATAGGATTATACGGTTTAATCCAATTAGTGCAAAGAAAAATAACCATAAAAACAGTATTAATCTATATCTTAACAGTATTCCTGGTAGGAATGCCGTGGTGGATCTACATAGCAACAAACTACTCCCTAGTATTTAATTCCATAGCAGGAAACAACCTGCTAATCACGGACTTCTTCTTCAGATACTATGGAATAATACCAACAATACTATTATTGACAGGATACTACGCTCTAATAAAAGAAAAAAGCACAAAAACCGTATTCCTATTGGTATGGACAATATCCCTAATACTTCTTAGCCAGATAAACTATCTCGGATTTAACACAGTATCCATAAGAATACTGGAAGTGGTGTCCTATCCATTAATACTGATTTCAGGTATAGGACTAACATACATATACGACAAATACATTCAAAACACAAAACAAAAGAACATACTGGTCATACTGATTGTAATATTATCAGTATCCTCTGCATTGCTCTACGTGGACAGTTACACGCCGGATGTTCTAGCAGACAATGACGTAAACAACACAGTAATATCAGAAAACATTCATGCAATAGTAAACCCTGTAACAACCACTTTCAAACCAACGGTAATAGCTTCAAGATTTGCAAACACCACACTGGCACATCAAAGATATGACATAATGAACTGGTTTAAAAAGGAAAACTCCAATGAAATAACAGTATCGGAAGATGCGATAATGGATACAATAATAGTCTCAACCAGCCAGACACCAGTAATCTATGGAGGATTCACAGAATCAATACCCGAATATGTGACAGACCCCGTTCATATAATAAAGGGATGGTCAAACTCTGAAGAACTGCATCAACTGCAAATAGGTTATCTGCTGTTAAAACATGATACGCCAATACCATACTATGCAGATATGATCTATGAAAACGAATACTATAAAATATGCAGAATCAAAGAAAAATACAGGTAATCATCATGAAAAAAGTAAAAAAAATAACTCTTCTCTTGGTTGGCATAATACTGTTAACGATAATTCTCATAGGCACAATATACTCCGACAAAATAGACTGTGACAACAACACAATAATAATATCAGTATGCACAGGAAATATGAGGGCATTAGAAACGGGAGTATCAGTATACGCAGGATATAACAGGATACCGTTGATATTGACAGACAAAACAATGCCCGAACAATTGAACAGGTGGTTACCGGAGTACATACATGACAACAACATAACAAAAATAATCGTTGTAGGCCCAGTTTCTGCCGAACAGATGTTAAACTTCATGAAACTGCGCGTGGAAGTAAAACAGGTAAACGGAGATTCAATCAGCCAGATATTGACCAAAATAGCAGAAAATGATGAAAACATATCAAAAGACACCATAATACTGACGGCATCAGACCCGCTGGCAGGACAGCTGGGAGCATACACTAAAACACCAGTATTCGTCACGGCAAGTAACAGAACCTACCAGTCAAGCGAAAACCTGGATGCAGAATACATAAAATACATAGAAAATCATGACATAAAAAAAGCAATACTCGTAGGAAACATGCCCGAAACAATAAAAACACAGTTAAAAGAACATAACATAACAATACAAGAACTGTCAGGTCAGAATTCAATAGAAGTAAGCAGCACGGTAAACAACAAACTCAAAAATGAAGGATACCTGAATAACACAACAACAGCATACTATGGATTTTATGGCGAACTGCCAACAATAGTTCCCACATTAATAAAAAACAATGCTATAATGATAGAAGACTCATCAAATACAGGAAACATAACCCAATACCTTAAGAACAATTCAATAAACACAGTATACATAACAAGAAATACGGAATCCGACTACATACAAATGGAAGAAACGGATTACATTTCAACAAAAGTAATAGAAAACCTGGAAGACAACAATATAAGCCTAAAATATTTGACAAGACAGCGAACACTTGACGAAGCAACAGGACTATACGATATGAAAATCCTAACAGCAGAAAACATGCAAAACAAAACAGAAAACACATACCCTGAACAGTCAAACAACATAAACAAAACAGAACCTCCACTAATAGCAATGCTAAACAAAACAAAATGTAAGGACTCAAACAACATAACAACAACAATAACAAAAGAAAGCAATGATGAAATCACGGTAAAATGGGATACAATACATCCATACAAATGGAAAAAAATAGACGACAACAGATACTATGCCACAACAAATACGGGATATGAATACTATTGGACAAAACAGAACAACACATGGACAGTACAATACAAATATAATAACACAGACTACTACAATACAACATGGACAGAAAATCAGGACAATACATGGACTGAACATCAGCAGCACAGGAACTTCCAATGGAAATATGACGGAAAAACATGGAAATGTTATGATCAGAACTCAAACATGATATACTTCATTTCAACAGAAAATGTATAATTTAATAAAAACAAAGATTTAAATGATGAAAGAATATTTTCACTATTATCAAAAAAAAATAATAATTTTTCAATTCAAAAAAATTAGGAGAATTAATCTATGAAACAATTATTCGGTACATTCGGAGTAAGACGTGTGGCAAACACAGTATTAACGCCGGAATTTGCATCAAAAATAGCAGCAGCATATGGAACAAAAATAAAAGGAACAATAGCAATAGGATCAGATCCAAGAACATCTTCCGAAATGATTAAACATGCAGTAACAGCAGGATTATTATCAGCAGGATGTAACGTAGTTGACCTGGGAATGCTACCAACACCAGCAGTACAATATGCAGTAAGACAATACTATGACGGAGGAATAATGATAACCGCATCACACAACCCTCCAAAATACAATGGACTAAAACTCTTGGATTCTGATGGAATAGGAACACCTGATGATCTTGAAGAAGAAATAGAAGACATCTACTTCAACGACAAACAGGAAAGAGTCACATGGGACAAATTAGGAAAAGCATACAAACGTGACATAATCGACGAATACTGTGACGAAGTAATAAAAAGAGTGGATGCAGAAAAAATCAGAGAAGCAAACCTTAAAGTAGTCC
>CAZUHM010000055.1:0-13724 GCA_964620575.1 uncultured Methanobacteriaceae archaeon
ACCCCAATATAGACATGAGAACTTAAAATTTATTGAGAATTCATCAAGATTGATTCTCTCAAAATTTCAATCAGTTCAAAAAATATATCTTATAAGTATATATATTTGATTTCATTAGTTATATAATTTTATTAAAATAGTTCTAGTAAAAAATCAAATACTTAAAATGAACACTTAGAGCAAATAATATAAAAACTTGACAAAATTATTTTTAAAAAGAAAACTGTATTACTCTAAATATAAAATGGCTCTGTAGAAATCATTTGTTTGAGTGAAGTATGAGTATTACTCAAATATAAACTTCATTACAGAGAAGCATTTTATTTCAATGCTATCCTAAAATCCATCCAACACCAATATTGTTTACTCATATTAAACAATGAGTGCTTTCATACGATTCCTGCCTAATTACCGCTAACACTAAGCATAGTAACTGGTACAGGCTATCCCCGGAAAAACCTCGGTTCATAAAAATCTTTCATTAATAATTTTTTTATTGGGAAAAATTTTCTTCAAATTCTTTTAATCCTTCCATTAATATATTTTGCTGCATTTACATCTCTATCGTGTCGTGTTTTGCATTGTGGACATGTCCATATTCTGTCTTTTAGTTCTAAAAAGTATCTAAACATTATGTTAAAAGTAATACTTTTGATAACATTATAAAAGGATTTCTACAAGCCATTTAAATAAAAAAAATAAGAAAATAATAATAAGGTTCGTTAAATAGTTAAGATAACGAATGAAAATTTCTAATAATAAAATTAATTTAGTGATAAAAATGTTTACTACGATGTTTTTGTTATTTCTTCAAGGAATACGTTAATCAGTAGGCGGTTCTTTAAATACTTTCTTTATGAACTGTACAGATTTTGGAAACTTACCTATTATTTTGTTTTTAATAGCTATGATTTACTGGAGTTACGATAAAAAATTAGGAGAATATTTGTTAGTATCACTATCATTTTCTCGTTTGGCTAATAGTTTTGCAAAACTTACGGCCTGTGTTTATTGTCCATGGGCTGTTGATTCTAATATTCATCCTTATGAAAAGGCTGTAGAATCAGCTACAGGATATTCTTTTCCAAGTGGACATATTACATCTGGAACAATATTATTTATTGGATCTATCATTAGGGGTAATATTACAAAAGGATTGAAATTCTTTTTCATTTTCTGTATTGTATTACTGGCTTTTACTCGTTGCTACTTTGGAGTGCATTATTTATCAGATGTTATAGGAGCATTCATAATTTCTTTAATAATATTATTTGTTGTTTCTAAATTATTTGATAAATTGGAGGAAAATCCTAATTTTAATTTGATTATTGTAGGAGTAGGTATTTTATTATCTGTTTTACTTCTAGTTTATGCTACATTCAAATCTTATCCTAGGATTATAATAGTGCAGGTAAATTAATAGTTGATCCTGCTAAAATGGCTATTGATGTATATAAGGATGTTGGATTTTCAATTGGAATATTAATTCCATGGATAATTGAGAGAAGATTTATTAAATTTACTAGTGATGGGTCTCTTGATTGTAAATTTTTAAGAATTGCTGGCGCTTATTTGGGTTACATGATTTTGATGTATGTATTATATCCATTGATTAAAGCTTCTTTAATTCCACAAATGGCTAACTTACTGAATTTTTTCATGTTCCCCTATTATGTAATATTGATTGTACCAGCTATCATAAAATTCTTCCAAAATCGTAAAAAAGATGTTTATGAAAATAATTTAATATTTTTCTTTTTTTTATTAATGAAAGTAATCCACAATTTTAATAAAAAAAATTCAATGCTGTCATTTTCTTGATTCATGTTGTTTAGTATGTTTTTTTCTAGAAAAATCTTTTTGATTAAAAGCTTATTCTTAGATTATAATGGTATTTTACTCGTTGTTTGATTTTTCTGTTTGTTGAATGTCTGTTAAATTTATGATCTGTTGTGAAATTTACTGATTTATCTATTAAATTGTTTAAAATTCTTTTTATTTCTGTTAATGTCTTTAATGCATAGTTATTTATAAATTGAATAGGAAGGTGGTTTCAAAGTCCTTATTTTAATGAGGAGGTAATATTAAGATATTAAATAAAATGTTTATTTGCTTTTAATAAGTTAAATATTGTTTTTTCATGTCATGTGGGTAATACTTAAATTATTATTGAAAACACCTCACTTCTAAATGGAAAAAAATAGTTTATGGTTTTCTTGTTATCCTTTTTTCATTCTTATTATAGGTTTTGATAAGTGTCTTCTTGCCTCTGTTGGAACTTCATAAAATCCTTCTTTTATGTCCCTTGGTATAATTTCCCTAATTTTGTTGGCTTTTCTTAATTTACTTCCACATTTTGGACACTTGTATCCCTTGTCTTTTCCTGCAGATTTCATTCGTTTTCCACATTCACATAGGGGATTGCTGTAATTGTATTGTGGTGCTACCTTTGTTAGCTGGAATTTTTCTATGTTGAATGTATGATTTTCATTTAAACCTCCATATAATATTAGTTCATCATTCAATCTTAGTTGTCTTACTGTTTTTCTGAATACTTTTGTAGGTTCAAATGCGGCACATTCTATTATTCCTGTGTTGTCACTTACCTTGAAAAATACATGTCCACCCTCTATGTCATGGGGATTTTCCACCACGTGGCAGGATATTTTATAGCATGAGGCATCCTTCATGTCATTGATGGAAACATTATCCTGTATATGCATATCGGTATGCTGATTTGTACGGAATATACAATAATCCTCTATTTCTTCATAACTTTTTACCATCTTATGTGCTTGTTCCACTATTTCTGCAGTGTTTCCCCTGATTCCGTACAGAACAGGGCAGGGAGTATGGGGTTCTATTGCAGTATAGTTTCCTTCAATGTCAATGTTATCAAATGTTTCTGGATATGTTTTTTCATTCATCAGATATATACTGTCCTGGTCTAACAGCCTTTTTGTACCATAGTTTTCCTTTGTTCTATATGCCAGACATTCAAATGTCTCATCATCCAGTTCTATGCTTATTGCTGCAATTGCCCCTATAATTCCTCTTCCCTTCTTAAATTTATGTGCTCTTGCACCAATCTTTTCTGCAAATTCTTCTGCATAATCTATGGTATAAATAGAGTATATTGCATTTAATGCATAATCCCTCATTTCCGGGGTTATCTCACCTTCATAGAATATTACTCCAGGATTTGTATTTACCCCTTCAAACATTGCATATTTTTGAACGTTGTCAAGAACTATTTTTTCAACTTTTTCAACTTCATCCCGTGATGATAATTCCAGTGTGAATGATAATGCACCGTTACCCCTTGTCTTATATCTGGCAAAAGGATTTAATCTTATGAGTCTAGGATAATCTGTGGTGTCTATACCAACTTCTTTTAATTGTTTAATTATTATATGTGTTAAATAAGTTGTACACATGCCTTCAGTGGAATCTGTATCATCAATTCCTACATGTAATATAATATTATCAGTCAACTGTAATACTCCCTTATATAGTGCTTTGAAAAAAAATAATTATTTCTTTTAAAAGAAATTTGAAGTTATAATGGTTATTTCCTCTATAATATTATATTAAGAAAATACATATTATATATTATGAATTTAGATAACCCTGCAATTAATCGTGAACAAATTTTACAAGAGATAAAATACTTGTTAAAATCTTTTGACTTCAAGACATCAGATATATATGACAGAAGCTGTTTTGACTTGCTGGCAAGAAAGGACAATATTCTTATCATCTTGAAGATTCTTGTAAATATTGACAGTTTAACATCATTACAGGCAGAAGAGTTGTCTAAAATTGCAGGTACATTTCTGGCTAGTCCCATCATTATCGGTTTAAAGTCTAAACATAACTTCCTTGAAGAAGATGTTGTTTATGAAAGACATGAAATACCTGTCATTACTCCCCAAACACTGTGCAATATTGTTGTAAATGACATTCATCCTGAAATTCTTGCAAAGCGTGGAGGGTATTATGTTAAAATTGACGGTAAATTACTTAGACAGTTACGTGAAGAAAAGAATTTATCATTAAAGGAACTGGCAGATCTGAGCCATGTTTCAAGAGAAACAATATACCGTTATGAACAGGGAAATTCCCAGACCTATCCTGAAACAGCTATGATGATTGAAGAGATTCTTCAGAATCCTATTACCGTATCCATCAACCTTCTTGAAAGTGAGAAGAAAAACAGTTTGGATAAGAAGATTCAGGAACCAATAGAATTGATAAAGTTAGGATATGATGTTAAAAGTTCAAAGAAAACACCGTTTGATGCTATCAGTGAAAGCAATGAAAATGCTCATGAAATCATGAAATTACAGGAAAAGCTGGAAAATAAGCTAGATGAGATTGAAAAAATCAGGGCGGAAATCAACAAGAAAACTACAAACAATAACATTTTAATTACCAATCTTGAACGGGGAAGAAATGAGAAAACATTGAATAATATTGCCCATAAGACACAGGACATTTCTTCCGTAACAGGTTATGATGCATTGTTTGTATTGGAAAATGAGCATGAAAAAGAGTCCATTAATAAAATACCTGCAATTTATACATGGGAATTAAAGGACATGTCCAATATTGAGGATTTGCTAAAACTGATTAAGGAAAGAAAGAAAGAAGCTGAAGAGTTATGATTTGTATTCATTGACAACTGTAAATGTTTCCTCTGCTTCGCTTACTTTTGCAACTCCAACACATACACTGTCTACACCTTCAACTCCACCAATAAATTCATATGCTTCTTTTGGTTGTAATATACCTGTAGCTAATGTTCTGTTAGCAATGACTTTCTTATCTAAAGATAATAATAATTCCTTTATTTTTTGCTTGTTTTCGTTGTTTAGGAAGTTACAGTCCATCATGTATCCATAAAAATTTAATGGGAGCATAATCATGTCAAAATCATCAATTAATTCGGAATCTTTTATTACTGGAATATTCTTAAATGGAATTCTAGTTTCGATAGCTGGAGCAAATCCTTTATCCCTTATTTTTTGTAAATATTCCCCTATTTTTTGAAAATTACCCTCTTCAATATTTTCATCTACGAAGAATCCGTCCAGCATTACTGCCGAAGTTTCGTATTTTTCGTAAGCAGTTATGTCATCATCAAAGTTTTCGGAGTTTGTCTTTCCTATTACTTGCCAATTGTTTCCATGCTGGATTGATATGTCCAGTGCATCAAGTAAATCCTTAGAGTTATTTAATAATATTGTATGCACTCCCATTTGATAAGATTTATCCAATATTTCTGCAATATTTTCCGGTTGTTTTTCAAAGTCCAACTCATATAATCGTGTTCTATGTCCAAATTGTGGTGCAAATATGAATGGTGAAGTTCCTAGAATAATCTCATTAAATGTCATTATATCAACTCATAATTTATTATTTTATATTTTCTTAAAAGATGTTATTATATTCAATTGTAAAGTCTTTACTATTATATAGTTAAAAAGACATAGATAATATATGAATGTTAAACAAGTTTAAAGAAGATATAGATAATCAATATTTAAACATATAAAAATTTCAATTTAACAATATTTGGATAAGGAAATCCATATATTTCATTTAAACAACAATAATAGGAGTAAAACTATGCCAAAAGTATTAGTAGCTGATAAAATTAATGAAAAAGGTGTAGAAGTTTTAGAAGGATCTGCTGAAGTAGTTAACAATCCAACAATTACACCTGAAGAATTACTTGAAACTATTGGTGAATACGAAGGAATCATTGTAAGAAGTAGAACCAAAGTTACAAAAGAAGTTATAGAAAATGCTGAAAATTTAAAAATTATTGCCAGAGCAGGTGTTGGAGTGGACAACATCGATGTGGATGCAGCAACAGACCATGGAATACTTGTTGTTAACGCACCACAATCAACATCAATTACAGTAGCTGAACATGCAATGGGTTTAATGTTAGCCTTAAGCAGAAAAATAGCAATTGCAGATGCATCAGTCAAATCAGGCAAATGGGAAAAAAGTAACTTCATGGGAATGGAATTACGTAACAAAACTCTTGGTGTAATCGGAATGGGAAGAATAGGAAGCCAAGTAGTTAAAAGATCAAAAGCATTTGAGATGGATGTAATCGTATATGACCCATACATTACTGAAGAAACTGCAAAAGAATTAGGTGTGGAAATAACAACCTTAGATGACTTAGTACAGAAAGCAGATGTAATGACAATTCACGTACCTTTAACTCCTGAAACTAAAGGTTTAATTTCTAAAGATGAATTAGCAAAAATGAAAGATTCTGCTATTTTATTAAACTGTGCTAGAGGTGGAATCATCAATGAAGATGATTTATACGAGGCATTAAAAGAAAGACCAGAACTCAAAGCCGGTTTAGATGTATTTGAAAACGAACCTTTAGAAAACAGTCCATTGGCAACATTAGACAATGTAGTACTTACACCACACATTGCAGCTTCAACCAAAGAAGCTCAACGTGATGCAGCTATTATCGTAGCAAAAGAAGTTAAAGAAGTAATTAACGGTAACACTCCTAGCAATGTATTGAATATGCCCTTAGTAGATTCAGAAACCTTTCAAACATTAAAACCATACTTTAACTTAACCGAACAGTTAGGAAAAGTTCTTGTTCAGACAACTACTCCAAACATTTCTGAATTAAATATTGTTTACAGTGGAGAAATAAATGGTAGATCTAAAGAACCGTTAACAAGAGAATTATTAAAAGCATTCCTAAACCCTATCCTAACAGAGCCTGTTAACAGTGTAAATGCTAAAGCAGTTGCAAAACAAAGAGGAATTAAAGTAACAGAAGGCGAAACAGAAGATAGCGGTAAATATGATGCAACCATTAAAGCTACTGTAAAATTCGATGATAAAGAAACAACCATTGAAGGTGTAGTTGAAAACAATGTTCCTAAAATTATTTCAATAGATGATTATGAAGTAAACCTTATTCTTGAAGGATTAATGGCAATCATCAAATATGTTGATTTACCAGGAACAATCGGTACTATCGGCAACATCTTAGGAAGTCATAAAATTAACATCGGTGAAATGCAAGTTGGTAGAAAATCAGCTGGCGGAGAAGCAGTAATGGTTCTTAAAGTTGATCAGGAAATTACTGACAAAGCAATTGCAGACCTTGAAGATACCGAAGACATAGAAGTTGTAAAATCAGTTATATTATAAACTTCCAACATTTTCTTTTTTTGAGAATTTAATTTCTTAACCCCCAAATTAATAGAACTTTTTTTAGTATTGAAAAATTAGAAATTAGAAAAAAATAGTGTTTTTAAACTTAAAAAAGGTTATTGAGAAAAATATTTACATGTTCTTTTTAAGACGTTCATTTTCCTCTTTTAGTCTGGCAATGTCTGCTTCCATCTGTTTTATTTCATCTTCAATCTCTTCGGAAGATTTTTGTGTTTCCTGAATATCCGGAGCTTCTTCAACTTTTTCCACTTTATCGATTTTTTCCACTTTTTCAGCTTCAACAGGCTGATTTTTGAAATTTTGTTTTGATGAAGGTATTTTTTGAGGAGTTACTGTTATAACTTTATTGTTTTGTTTTTTAGCCTGAGGAGCTTTTCTGACATTGACTATTATTTCATCAATATCATCATTAGGTGTTTTATCTGTTCTTATGTCTACATCTATCTGGTCTCCCGGCTCGTATTCTGGTGGTAAAGGAATTTCTTTAACAACCTTTTTTCCTTTAATTTCAAATTCTAAATTAAGTGTTGCCTGTCCTTTTTGCTGTGCATTCTGTATCTGGTTATTTTTTTGTGTCAATTCAATATCCTCCTCTTGTTTTTCGTTTATTGCTTCTGTTTCTTCTATTTCCGGATAATTTTCTTCTTCCTCTTCTTCCAGTTTCTTTAATTCTTTTATGAAATTTTCATCAAATAACTCGTTATCAATATCTAATTCTTCCCATTGTTTAATTTCTATTTCATCACCTAAGTCTTTTACCCTAAATGTCATAGGATTACCAAATGCATCGTAGGCTCTTATAGATGACTGTGAATATGGTCGACAGATAATCATATGAAAATAACCGTTTTTTCCAAAGAATGTTAAATCTGCCTGTGACGGATGTGCACTGGGCCCTGGATGACTATGTACAGAACCAACTGCTTTTGTTGTCATTGGCATCATAAATACTTCCATAACTGCACTACTACTTGATGCTTTGAAAGGTAAAAAAATAAGCCCCGTTATTTTAAGAATATGTTTATCAATACTTCCTGACAGTAATGCCACATATTCATTTGGATCAGCATTTATTGCTATTTTGACAATTTCATCAATTACTTTTTGATCTATGTGTACTTCCTCTATTGATTTGTCATTGCCCAGTAATTTTGAAAGTGCATTGTGAAAATCCATATTTTATTATCTCCTATCATAGATTATACTATTCAATTGATATTTTAATAATTTTTAAATTGTTCCATTTCTAAATCAATATATATTTTGTTTTTAGTAGATATATTTTTTTGATTATTTTTGGGGTTGATTCCTGTACTTTCTTCATATACCTTATATATGGAAAGTCCTCTTTTATGCCATGTTGGTACATGTGCTATGTTAATGCCATTTTCATATAATAGGTCATGTACTTCTGATTTTTTAAGTTTATAGAGAATCTCTGATGTTTCCTTATTTGAATGATTTTTGTTTAGAATGTACTGTGCATAGCTATTTAAACAGTTTCTCCATGCTTCATCCTGTCTCCATTTAAAATAATTCAAAGATTTATCTGCAACTGTTACTATTCTACAGTCAAAGGTTGCTACTTTCAATGAATAGACGTCGACATCAAATTTGTCACTGTTAAGATATAAATGTTTCATAAATGATGCTGAGACAAATGATGCTATGACTGAATCTATTTTTTCTATTCTTCCATTGAATGGATGTTCTTCAAAGTATATATTTAATTCATCCGAGAAAGTGTAAATGTATTCAGGATTAAATTCTTTCATTAAATCTTTTGATACTTCAATAAATAAGTCTCTTAATCTTTCATCATATGGTTTTTCCAGTTTCAACAGCTTGGTGTAATTTGAAAATGATCTCCCATCGATACGTAGTATTATTGGAATGTTTGGAATGACTTTGAGTTGTGAAAATTGTTCATATTCTTTCAATAAAACCACCATAGATACAATATAGTGTCAATGAATTTTAAAAATAGTTTATTTTGAAAATAAAAGAAAAGAATCTATGAATAAATCATAGATAAACCTTGTGATAAAGGCGTAGTTTTAACATTTGATATAATATTAAGATCCTATCTGGATAGTAGCAGATAGTTTGTTCAATAAGCTTGCAGCAGAATAAGCTGCCAATAAACTTGTTTTTGGATTTTCAGGACTACTTATATTAGATGTTATAGTAGTAAGTTCCCCAAATGTTCCTTTTAAGTGAATTTCATGTGTGTTTTTTGTAATTTTAGGATCTGCAATTATTTTAACATCAGCATCTATTCCTGATGCTAAACTTAATGTTGAAGAAACATTTATATTCTTAGGAAACTTGTTAACAGCTTCTGAAGCTTTACCTTCAAATATGATTTTTTCTTCGTCCCCTTCAAAATCCTGACCTAATGATATTGGCGGTTTCCGGGTAACTAAAGAAACTGATTCAATTCCACCAAGTTTTGCTGCTTTAACTGTGTCAATACCGGTTATTGCACCTGTTGGTAAATATATTTTTGCATCGTTTTCTTCAGCTATTGATTCCAAGTTTAATCTGAATTTTTCATCCAATAATGCACCAACACTCATTATTATGACATTAGTACCGCTTTCCAATATTTGTGGTATAGCATCTCTAACTGCTGCTTGTGATGCACATTCCAATATTAATTCAGAATTTTCTATTAAATCATCTAATGAATCAGAAACTTGAGCATTAACATTTTGTGCTAATTTTTTAGCATTGTCAACATTTAAATCATAGAAATATGCAAGTTCAACATTAAGTTTTCCTTCTAGCTTAAAATTAACTAGTGTATTTGCTATAGATCCACAACCCATGATTCCTACTTTCATTAATAAGCTCCATTAGTTAGATTTAATATTAGGTTTTGGCATTGCTCTTTTTTGAACTTTTCCACCCATTTTTTGTTGGGATGATTGATATTGCATTAATTTATCCTGATCTACTAATATAACATCATCTACTGCTGTAACAACTTCGTATGGGATGTCTATAATTCCTTCGGTTCTTACAGGGTTAACATCTTCTTCTTCCGGAACTAATCTTAATGAGTTTCTAAATACGTCTTTTAAACCTACATTTCTGTTGTCTTCAGTTATGGCTTTGGTCTTGAAAAATGAAATTCTTCCTTTTTTGATGTTTAAAACTACTTCGTTTACTCTTCCTATGAATTTTCCTTCAGTATTGTAAATGTTTAAATCGTAAAATTTAGATAAATTTACCATATTATCACCAAATGTCTTTTTATTAATGTAATTAATGATACGTCTTTTATATGTATTTAATAATCGTTAAAAAGGTCTCATATCCTTAATTGAAATTATCAAATAATAATTTCTAATCTATTTATTATATGTTAAACATATTATATAAATTTATTTTTTATTTTGAATTATTTCTTTTTGCTATATTTTTAAAATACATATGAAAGTTTAGAAAAAAATAAATTACAACAATTACATAATTAGTTATTAATGAATTTATTTTAATGTAAAGATTAATTAATTATGAAATCCAGGGGAATATTATGTGGGACACTAGTAAAGATTACAGATTAAGAGTAGCAGAAAAAGCTATAGAACAGTTTATTAGAGTAGTTGAAGGATCTAATTTAAGAGGTTCATGGAATAAGAAACAGGTAAGGTTAATTGCTAAAAATATGAATCCTGACATTCAGACAATGTACTATTCATATGTTTCACCACAGGAATTAGCTGACACGCCACAGATGGAAAATTTACTAAAGAGTGTGGATGAAATTATTGATAACCTTGGCGGTGAGGATTATTCCAAGAAGTTTTTAGCAGAACTTAATCGTGAAGAACGTGAAAAATTGGAATTACCTTTATCTAAGATGAAATTTTTCTTCAATACCATCAGAGGCTTACCAGATAGGCTTAAGTTAGGAGAAATAGATGATCCTGTTATTGGTGTGGATATTAAAGTCGGAGAATTGGTTAGTGTTAGTAAACATCCAAATACCGATACATTGATGATTTGTAATGTTAACCTTGGAAAACGTGCAATTACTGTGATAACCAATGACTTGACTGTTAAGGACAATGATAAAGTTGCAGTTTCCTTACTTCCTCCAAGTGCATTTATGGGAATCAGCAGTGAAGGTATGTTCTTAGGTGCTGGTGAAGGAATCTTAAAAGATGTTGAAGGTGAAATAGGTAGTCTTCCACAACATATTGATGTTGCTGCTTTTAATGAAACTAGAAATTTAGTTGATCAATTCCTTAAAGACTAATTTTCCTCCCACCCTTATTTTATTAAAAATTTTATGTTATCTATTTTTGTTGTTAAATTATTTACCTGCGTATCTATTTCTGTTGAAAAATCGATTAAATAGTCTTTGTACATTGTTAGGGATATTAATACTACGGCTATTACTCCTGCCATCAGCAATATTAATTCTGCTGATGCTTGTCCTGACACATCACTGATTATCATAGTTATACTCCTAATATTCCTTTAAATAGTAGTTGTGAGCAATAATACACTACTAATGCTAATGGCACTATTATTATTATGAATTTCATACCCTTTTTACCATCAGAATACATCACTATTCCCATCAGTATTGAAACCAGTATAGATTGTATTATTACATATCCAATACTTGCAGTGGGAATTACGTTTTCCAGAGGATTTGTTCTGCCAATTTGTCCAATGAATTCCGAGTATAGTCTTATCATTCCCAGTGCAAAAGGTGTTGCTATTGTAGATGAGATTAACAGGAACATTACTGACATCATTACTCCTGCTTTTCTTTCTTTTTTGAGCATGATTGAATCGGTTAAGTCATTCGATATTGATTCGAGAACATCCGATAAGTTTCCTCCCGATTCTCTGCTGTGGATGATGATTTGAAATGTATGTTTTAGATTTTCTGAATTATTTCTTTTGGCTATATCCATTAATGATTCATCAAATGGACGTCCAAAGCTTGTTTCAAGTAATGCTCTTTTTATTTCATCATTTAATGCATTGTTGATTGTTTTTGACAGTTCATTAAATGCAGATTCTATTCCATATCCGACTTTTATCAGTGCTGACAGTTGTCTTAAGTAGTCCGGTAGTTCTAATTCGATTTTATCTAGTCTTTTCTCATTTTTATAGTATACGTATGTTATCATTATCATAGGTATGCTGATTGTCAGAATGACAACTATAGTTGGTGAAATGTTGAATATAAACGATATTATCCCAAGTATTATCAGCACTAGAATCATTATCAGTATTGTCAGTGAAATGAATTCTTCTGTTTTAATGTATAAATCTGCATCTATCAATCTTCGTTGAAAGTTAGTAATTGTTTTATCTGATAGAAGAATTGTTATGTAATTGCTCATTATTTTTAATATTTTTTTAAACATAATTTATTTGTATGAATTATTTTAGAAAAAGTAATATATAAAATTTACTAAAAAAAGTGAAGGGAGATTATAATGTGAAATCCAATTTCTTGTCCAAAGAAGTTAAAACCTCACTGTTTTTACCGACCAGAACATCATCCTCTATTCTGACACCAAACTCTCCAGGAATATAAATACCAGGTTCAGCAGTAATAACCATGTTTTCCTCCAGGATACCCTCTGCCTTATTGGAAATTACAGGATCTTCATGAATATCCAAACCAAAACCATGTCCAGTACTATGAATGAAATACTCACCATAACCATACTCGGTGATAACATCCCTGGCAGCATTATCAACATCAGCATAGGAAACACCAGGAGCGATAGTGTCAATAGCAGCCTTTTGTGCTTCAAGAACAATACTCCAAATTTCTTCCTGACGTTCTGTATCAATAAAAGTACGTGTTATGTCAGAACAATAATAATCATATTTTGCACCCCAATCCACAACGATAGGTGTTTCAACACGATTCATTGATGTTTCAGAATGAGGAGAACTGGAACGTTTTCCACTGGCAACTATAGTATCAAATGCCGGTTTAATAGAGCCGTTGATAGTCATGTCAAACTCCAAGGAAGCAGCGGCAAACTTCTCAGTGCTTGAAAAATCAATTTCCATAATAGCATTCTCTGCAATGCCAATGGAATTTCTAATATTAGTTATTTCTTCCTTGGTTTTAGTTTTTCTTTTATCCGCAAAGACATTGGAAGTCTTAATTGAAGAAATATCATCAGATAAATGTTGAACCATTCCAAAATCTAATGAACTTTCAACTGCAATAGTGCCATTTAACAAGTCTTTTACTTCAGATAATTTTGCAACATCCCTTGTTTCAATCTCTGCCTTATCTTCTGCTGATTCTTTATCAATACTATTAACATATAAAATTGGTTCATCCTGTATAATCAGATAAGCAAAACTTGAAGGATAAAATCCAGAGACATATTTGATGTTTTCTGGAGAATAAACAAACATTGAGTCAATGTTTTCCTCATTTAATTGATTTAGTATTTCTTCATTTTTCATATAAAATCTTTACGTAGTAATTTAATGCT
>CAZUHM010000056.1:0-9405 GCA_964620575.1 uncultured Methanobacteriaceae archaeon
TACTAAGGAGTATTTAAGTATTATCCTAAAATTATAAAAAATTTAAAAAAAAGTTTATGAAATTGAAATTTGTATAATGAAAAAAATCATTTTTTCAAATAGATTTTTGAAATTTACCTAAAATTTCAATTCGGAAATTCTTTCCATAGCTTCGACAGTTTTTTCATATGTGTTAAATGCAGTCAATCTGATGTAACCTTCACCACTAGGACCAAAACCGGCACCAGGAGTACTTACAACATTAGCTTGATCTAATAAAATATCGAAGAAAGTCCAGGAATCAATATCATTAGGTGTTTTAAACCAAATGTAAGGAGAATCTACACCACCATAAACTTGTAATCCAAGTTTTTCTAAACTTTCTCTGATAACTTTAGCATTGGCCATGTAATAATCAAGATTTTCTTGGATTTCTTTTTTACCTTCTTCAGTATAAATAGCCTGAGCTGCTCTTTGAACAGGATAAGATACACCATTGAATTTAGTGGATTGTCTTCTATTCCAAAGCGGGTTTAGCTGTACATCTTCTCCAGCTTCATTTTTAACATATACTTCTTCAGGAACAACACAATAACCACAACGAGTGCCGGTAAAACCTGCAACTTTAGAATAACTTCTGAATTCTACAGCAACTTCTTTAGCTCCTTCAATTTCATAAATACTATGAGGAACATTATCATTTGCTATGAATGCTTCATATGCTGCATCAAATAAGATTAAAGCATTATTATCACGAGCATAATCTACCCATACTTTAAGCTGATCTTTAGTTAAAGTTGTACCTGTAGGGTTATTAGGGAAACATAAGTAAATAATGTCCACTTTTTCTTCAGGAAGAGCAGGAACAAAGTCATTTTCTGCAGTACAAGGTAAATAAACGATGTTTTCATAGAATCCATCATCCTGAGGTTTTCCACTACGTCCAGCCATAACGTTACTGTCAACATATACTGGGTATACCGGATCTGTAACTGCAATAATGTTATCCTGAGAGAATAATTCTTGGAAGTTACCAGTATCACATTTTGCACCATCACTAATGAACACTTCAGAAGTTTTAAGTACTACACCCAAAGGTTCAAAATCATTTTTAATAACATCTTCAATGAGGAAGTCATATCCCTGTTCTGGACCGTATCCACGGAATGTATCAGCTTCTCCCATTTCATCAACTGCATCATGGAATGCTTTGATAACAGTTTTAGTTAATGGTCTGGTCACATCTCCAATACCCATTTTAATCAAATCAGCATCAGGATTTTCTTCCTGATATTTGTCTACACGTCTTGCTATTTCTACAAATAAATAATTGTTTTGTATGTTACTATAATATTCGTTTACATTTACTACCATATTTATTCACTTCCATTTACTTTAATTATGGGTGTAATAGAATGTTATTCCATCTTTTGTTATGTTATCTACCCTTGCAAAACCAAATCTTTCAAGTTGTACCATATCATCAACATGAACCTCTTTACTTGCAGGTTCAATGTATCCTTCAACTTTAGAATTATCCGGCATCACAACTGTTGCTTTAACAGAATCTTCAACAGGTGCCCATTGAATGATTGTAGCTTTTTTGCTTTGAGCATCTTCCAGTGTTTCACTGTCATATACGCATGAATCATCTGTTACTGAAATATTAACTAAATCCATTAATCTTAATGGTTTATTGTTTTTAACTGCTTTTTCATAATCATTCTTAGGAATGTAAGCAGAACCGTTAAATGTTAATGTTCTAAATCCTTTTTTAGGTTCGTTGTAGTGTAATTCACGTTCAACAACCAATTCTTTTTTATCTTCAGGTAAATTTTCCACATCAACTTTAACAGCTTCAGGGATGAAGAAGTATCTGTTAGTTTCTTCTTCTATGATGTTACGGTTAAGTCCGTATATTTTCTTCCAGCTAATGGTTGCATCAGCCTGTTTGGTACCAATTTCTTCAATAAGTTCATATAAAACTTCTTTTTTGATTCCTCTGCGAGCAATTGCTTTAATTGTTCCAAGTCTTGGATCGTCCCATCCGGAATACAATCCTTCTTCAATACCTGCACGGGCCTTGGAAGTACTTAACTGTACATCATCCATTTTTAATCTACCGTAATGGATGAACTCTGGTATTTCCCATCCGAAGTGTTTATATAAATATGATTGTTTTTCACTGTTGGCAAGGTGATCTTTTCCACGTAAAACATGGGTAATTCCAAGAAGGTGATCATCTACGGTAACAGAGAAGTTCATCATAGGATATATTTTGTATTTGTTTCCAATTCTTGGATGTTCCTGTGTAACAATTCTCATAGCGACCCAATCACGTATTGCAGGATTTTTATGATTTATATCTGTTTTCACACGTAAAACAGCTTCTCCCTCTTCCATTTCAGGAAATTTGTTCCATAATTTCATGTTTTCTTCTACACTATGATTTCTGCATGGACATGGTTCGCAGTTGTCTTTAAGTTTTTTAAAGTCTCCACCATCACAGGTACACATATAGGCAGCTTCACATTCAATAGCTTTCTGTGCATACTCATAGTATATTTCTAATCAGTCACTTTGAATATATGCTTCATCAGCTTCAATACCTAACCATGCTAAGTCTTCCGGTATTGCAGTGTATGCATCAGGTTCAACACGTTTGGGGTCTGTGTCTTCAATTCTTAAGACAAGCTTTCCATCATATTTTTTCTGATATAACAGATTGAGAATTGCAGCACGTGCATGTCCTATATGTAATGGACCTGACGGATTTGGTGCAAATCTTAGTTTTACTTTTCCATCTTTTATGTTTTCAAGTTCAGGTAAACCTTTTGGTTTTTCTGGAGCTCTTTTATGTTCTTCAATACCACCGAGTTTGTCAAGTTCACTTTGTTGTTCTTCAGGACTCATTGCATTTACTTTTGCAACTAGTTTTCCTGCAAGTTGACTGACTGTTTTAGGATCTTTTCTCATGTCTGGATGTTTAGACATAACCATTCCTATAACTGATCCTGTTTGACAGTTATTTCCGTGTTCAACAGCATTGGTCAGAGCATATTTATAAATAGTTTCTTCAATATCCATTGATATCCTCCGTTTAATTAATTAAAATGAATAATTATAAAGTAAAAATAAATTACCTAATAAAAATTTTTTTATAATAATATATTATATGTTTTAAAAGCTATAAAAAAATTTAGAATTTCAATTAAGAGATTATTTCCTAACTAATTATTTTAGTTATCACATCAAATGGGATAACTACAAGTTATTTAATTCACATAATTATAATCATATTAGCCAGGGGGAGATATATGTCTAAGCAATTAGAAGAAAAGGAAAATTATCAATGGAACAGTACATTTTCATTTCTCATGGCAATGATTGGTGCTGCTGTTGGTTTAGGAAATATTTGGAGATTTAGTTATGTGCTCTATTCAAATGGTGGTGGAGCCTTTTTCATACCATATTTTGTAGCAATACTAATAATGGGAATACCATTTTTAATACTGGAATATGGTTTGGGAGCAACATTTAAAGACTCATTGTCCAATATTCTTAAAAAGATAAGACCACAATTAGAGGTAGTAGGATGGATAACTGCTTTTCTAATATTCTTAGTACTAACTTATTATGTTGTTATAATGGGTTGGGATTTACTATATCTATTATTAAGTTTCTTTAAAGGATGGGAATCAAATCCTGATGCTTTCTTTATGACGAATATTGTGGTAGGTTCAAATAATCTAAATGGAATTACAACATTTGTTTTACCGACATTAATTGCAACAATATTGGTTTGGATACTGATATGGTACATTTCACATAAAGCCTTGGATAAAGGAATATCTAAAGTTGTTAACATTCTAATTCCGTTACTCTTTGTTATGATGGCTGTAATAGTATTCTATTCATTCACATTACAGGGGATGTGGGGAGGATTAACAGCATTATTAAATCCTGACTGGAGTTTATTGTATGATATAAATGTGTGGTTAGCAGCATTTGGACAAATAATATTCTCATTATCAATGGGACAGGCAATAGCTGTAACATATGCAAGTTACCTTCCAGAAAAGTCAAGGCTTGTTGATAATGTACTGGTAGTTGTAGCTTCAAATTCCAGTTTTGAAATATTCACAGCATTTGGAGTATTTAGCATCTTGGGGTTCATGTCCTTATCTAGTGGTTTATCAATTAATGAAATAGCAACGAGTGGGACAGGATTACTTTTTGTAGTATTTCCAGAGATATTTAATGTAATGGGGGATATGGCTTATATTATTGCACCAATATTCTTCCTATGTGTATTTTTTGCCGGAGTAACATCTGCATTAGCATTTTTAGAGCCTATGACACTGGCGTTATCAAGAAAATTTAGGTTACCTAGATCCAGAGCAGTTACAATACTATGTATATGTGGTGTAATACTATCATTAGTATATACAACAGCATCAGGAAACTATTTGTTAACAATAGCTGATGGATTCATAAACCAATTTGGTGTAATATTAGCTGTGATCTTACAATCATTAATCTTCGGATGGAGTTATGGGGTAAACAAGTTGCTACCTGTTCTGAATGAATATTCAATAATAAAAGTAGGTAGCATATGGGTAACAATAATTAAATATGTTTTACCAATATTCTTATCAATATTGTGGATAATTGGAATTGTGGACTTGTTTAAAACACAATCCTTATTGGATATTGTTATACAGCTTTTAATAGCATTATTATTTGTTATTATACCATTGATTCTAACAATATTACCTTCAAGAGAAAATATTTAATAATTTTCTAATTATTTTTTTAGAAAAATTATTTTCTTAGTAGATACAAAGGTGTATATATAAAATTAATAAAATGGAAATGTTGTGATAGTTTGAATAATTTTAAAAAGATTATTATAATAATTTTTCTAGTTATCTTATTGGGAGTGCTACTTGTAGCTCTGGATAGCCCTTTCTTACGAACATCTGAAAAAATTTCAAATGGTGATACAAGTAACTTACTTGAACTGACTCCTGAAATTGTTAAAGGAAATCTTTCAATAACAGTTACTGGTGATGTAATGTTTGGACGTAACATGCCAGGAGTTTTATCATTAGATTCTTCACCATTCCGTTATGTTGAAAACGTTACGGGTGATACGGATATATTGTTAATCAACACGGAAAATCCCTTTACAACCAGTTCAAATGCAGTTAAACCGGACGTACCATTAAAAGCCAGTCCCGAATACATACCACTTCTTAATGGAACAACGGGTATGGTAATTTCAGCAAATGCTAATAACCACGTATTTGACTATGGTGTTGAAGGAATGAGAGATTCAATTTCAAATCTTGATTCCAATGGAATTGCACATATAGGTGCAGGTGAAAACAAAGCTGAAGCAACAAAACCAATAACAGTAGAAAAAGAAGGACATAAAATAACCATATTTAATTATATGGATAGTGAAAACTTCCAAGAATACAGTCAGGAAGTAATGCCTATAGCGGGTGATAATAGTCCAGGATATTCTGCATGGGATGATGTTGAAAGTGTAAATCAGATTAAGCAAGCCAAGGAAAATGGTTCTGATATTATAATCGTTTACATGCATTATGGTAATGAATATTCAAGAAGTCCTAATGAAAATCAGGAAAAAATATCACACTTGGCAATAGATGCTGGTGCAAGTGCAGTAGTTGGTGCACATACTCATGTTACTCAGGGAATTGAAATGTACAATGGAAAACCTATATTTTATAACTTGGGAAACTTCATGTTTGACCAAAGTAACACAGCAACCCATTCAGCATACTTTGTTGACTTTGATGTTAAAGGTGAAAATGTAACGGCAACAGTATATCCAGTATATATTTCAGGATACCTGCCAACATTCATGAGTAGTTCTGATGGTGCAAGCTTATTAAGTAGTTTAACACCTCAATGCAGCGAATTACAAATAACTGACGAAGGTACTGGAAAACTAAACTTCTCGATTAAAAATACTACAGAGTAATTACTAAAAATTGCTCATTTTTTTCTTTTTTAAAAAATTTAAATGAAATTTATTCGGTAGTGTTATTTGATTCACTACCAGTAAAATTCCAATTATCAATAAAATCAACTAATTGTCTGTCATGTTCTAATGTTACATTCTTGTTGTCTTCGGTGTAGGCTTCATAGATAATTGCTGCTACTCCACCATCATTCAATGGTCCAGTCACATATTCGGGACTAGAAGGATTTGTTGGTGTATAATAAGTCATCCAATCAAAGTTATCTGAAAGTGCATGGCCTATCTGGCTGGAAAGGGTATTGTTCTCATTAGGTGTGAATACAAATCTTGCAACTCCCCCTGCTCCATTACTGTAATGTGAATCAATAGCAAATGTGAAATTATTATTTATAGCATCAGGAACGATGAACTGCTTTGCAAGTAACTGTCCATTATATCTGCTAGCACTAAAATCGGTAGGATTTTCTGTTACATTAACTCTATAAATATAGTAGCAATACTGTAAGTTATTCTCTTTTTCTTTAAATGCTTGTTCCATTAGCTGATGAGCACCTTTTTCCCTGGATGAACACCAAGAATGTAGGCAATTTTAACATCTGAACTAGTATTTCCATAAGAACCTTCTTTATATACATATCCTAAAGTACTGTTTCCTATCTGAGAATTGGTTGAAACAATCTTTTCTGTTTCTGATGTATTATTGGTTGTTTTATTCACTTTTTCCTCAGAAGTGTTGACTGTTAAAATCATTATCAGTAATAATATAATAATATAATAATGACAAAAGTATTTTTTCTAGGAATTGGCGATAAAGTTTTAAGGTCAAATTGTGGAATATTAAACGAAGTATTCTTTTTATCATAATCTATGTTTCGTTTTAATGATGGTTTATTATTTTTAGCCATGAATCCATCTACCTATTAATTTAATTATATACTATTTTTGTAACTTCTGGAATAATTATTTTTATCTAGGGGTGATTGACCATATGAATACAAAAAATATTTTATTTAAGATTTAAAAAAATTAAAGTAATTGATAATTCATATAAATTACTTTCATGGATGAATAATAATGATGGATATAGAACAAATAATAGCAAGTGAACTGGATATTAAAGCATGGCAGGCCGATGCTGCTATCACATTAATTAATGAAGACAATTCCATACCCTTTATTGCAAGATATCGTAAGGAAGCAACCGGTGGATTGGATGATGAAATTCTAAGAAGTCTGAACGAAAGGCTAATCTACCTTAAAAAGTTAGAAGAACGTAAAAGACAAATATTAAACAACATCGAAAAGCAGGGTAAATTAACATTAAGCCTAGAAGAAGAGATTAATGAAGCCACGACAATGGTTGAATTAGAAGATTTATACAGACCTTTCAAACAGAAAAAACAAACAAGAGCAACAAAAGCCAGAGAAAAAGGATTGGAAAAATTAGCATTAACGATATATGACCAAAAACTGGAACATTCAATAGATAAGGAAGCTGAAAAATATCTTAATGAAGAAGTGCCAACAATCGACGAAGCAAAACAGGGGGCAAATGATATAATAGCAGATATTATATCAGATAAAGCTTCATTCAGAAGATTCATACGTGACATCACTATCAAAAAAGGTAAAATATCCATCACACCTAAAGAGAAAGACAAAAAATCAGAATATGAAATGTACTATGATTACTCAGAAAACATCTCTGATATAGTTCAACATAGAATTCTAGCAATAAACAGGGGAGAAAAAGAAAAAGTATTAAACGTTAAAGTAGATGCACCACTGGAGAACATAAAATTTTTCCTTGAAGACGAAATACTTATAAACCTTGCAACAGATGCCAAAGAGGAAAAATACAATAAATATACAACTGATTTTATTAAGGATGCAATAAAAGATTCGTATAAAAGATTAATAGCACCGGCTATCGAACGAGAAATAAGATCAATACTTACTGACGTAGCAGAAGACAAATCCATCAAAGTATTTAAGAAAAACCTTGAACAATTATTAATGCAACCTCCAATTACAGGTAAAACAGTTTTGGGTTGGGATCCAGCATTCAGAACAGGATGTAAACTGGCAGTAATTGATGAATATGGTAAAGTCTTGGATACTGCAGTAGTATATCCTACAGAACCACAAAAAAAGATAGAAGAAACAAAGCAAATAGTTCATGATTTAATAAAAGAATATAATGTGGATATAATAGCACTAGGTAATGGTACTGCTTCACGAGAATCAGAACAGATAATTGTTGAAATTATTAAAAATACCAAGGTTAAATATGTCATAGTTAATGAAGCTGGAGCATCCGTATATTCTGCTAGTGATTTGGCAAGAGAAGAATTTCCGGATTATGATGTTACTGAACGTGGTGCAATATCAATTGCAAGAAGATTACAAGATCCTTTAGCAGAACTTGTAAAAATCGACCCGAAATCTATTGGTGTTGGACAGTATCAACATGACATGAATCCTAAAAAGCTCAATGAATCTTTAGAGGGTATTGTTGAAAAAAGTGTAAACAATGTTGGTGTAGACCTTAACACGGCTTCAGCAGTACTGATGCAACATGTAGCAGGAGTTTCAAAGAAGATAGCAAATAACATTGTGGAATATCGTGAAGAAAATGGTTCATTTAAAGATAGAAACCAACTTTTAAAAGTTCCAGGTATTGGAGCTAAAACCTTCGAACAATGTGCTGGTTTTATGAGAATATATGAACCTAGTAATATACTGGACAGTACATGTGTACACCCTGAATCATATGATACTGCATTATCACTCTTAACAGTCTATGGTTATGATTTGTATGATGTTAAGAATGGTGGTGTCACTATAAAGGTTGATGATGTTGAAAAATTAGCAGGTGAACTTGGTGTCGGTGAATGGACATTAAACGATATTATTCTCGAATTGAAAAAACCAGGTCGTGATCCTAGGGACGAATTGGATGCGCCTCAGTTACGTTCCGATGTACTTGACATTGAAGACTTGGAAGAAGGCATGGTTTTGGAGGGTGTTGTAAGAAATGTTGTGGATTTCGGTGCATTTGTTGATATAGGAGTACATCAAGATGGATTGGTACATATATCTGAATTATCCGATACACAATTTGTTAAACATCCTATGGACATTGTAAATGTTGGAGATATAGTTGAAGTCAAAGTTTTATCAGTCGATTATGAAAAAAATAGAATCAGTTTAAGTATGCGACTTTAATTTTTTTATAATTTTTTATTTTTTTCTTAAACTTTTTATTTTATATTTTTTATTGAATAATCAATATTTAAAACAAGATTTATATATCTAGACTAATATAAATATAATCATTTAATACATGATATTAATTAATCATGATAAATCATGTAATTTTTTCATACATTGAAAACAAAATACTTTTT
>CAZUHM010000056.1:9415-13599 GCA_964620575.1 uncultured Methanobacteriaceae archaeon
GCTCCTAAAGCAGCGTATCCTGAAATGTTTCTTGATGAAAAAAAATAAGTTATTGGAGAAATAATTATGAAAGATCTCAGCGGATTATTCAATCCTAAAGGAGTGGCTGTAATAGGCGCATCAAATCAAAAAGGAAAATTAGGTTATATAGTTACAGATAACTTAAAAACCTGTGGCTACCAAGGAGAAATTTATCCTATAAACATCAAAGCAGATGAAGATATTTTAGGATTAAAATCATACAAAACAGTATTGGATATTGAAGGAGAATGTGACTTAGCTGTTGTAGCAATTCCATCAAGATTCACCAATGCTTCCCTTGAAGAATGTGGACAAAAAGGAATCAAAAACGTTATAGTATTAACTGCAGGTTTCAAAGAAGTTGGTGGAGACGGAGCAAAACTTGAAGAAGAATTAGCAGCTATTGCTAAAAAATATGATATGAATGTTCAAGGACCAAACTGTCTTGGAAGTCTAGATGCACACACACCACTAAACGCATCATTTGCACAAATCATGCCAGAACCAGGAAACATTGCATTTGTTTCACAAAGTGGGGCAATGACAGTAGCTATCATTGATTGGAGTGTATCCGAAGGTATAGGATTTAGTAAAGTAGTCAGTTTAGGAAACAAAGCGGATGTTTCAGAAATTGATGTAATAGAAGAATTAGCAGATGATGATAAAACTGATGTAATCTTAGGTTACTTGGGAGGAATCAGTGAAGGAGAAAGATTCATAAAAGTAATGAGTGAAGTAACTAAGAAAAAACCAGTTATATTACTTAAATCAGGTTCTAGTCAGGCAGGTGCAAAAGCAGTATCTTCACACACAGGTGCTCTAGCAGGAAACGATTTTGCATTCGATGCAGCATTTGAAAACTGTGGAGTAATGAGAGCAAGATCAATGCAGGAATTATTTGATTTAGGTACAGCATTCTCCAAAACTGATTTACCAAAAGGTAAAAAAATAGCAGTTATCACAAATGCTGGTGGTGGAGGAGTACTAACAGCAGATAAAATAGAAGCTGAAGAATTAGAACTTGCTGAATTAACTGAAGAAACAATGGATAAACTTAGAGAAGTTATCCCTCCAGAAGGTAGTGTACGCAACCCTATTGATGTATTAGGTGATGCATCACCTGAAGCATACGAGAAAACTTTAGAAATAGTATTAGCAGAAGATTACATTGACAGCGCTATTATTATGGCATGTCCAACAGCATCTTATAAACCTAAAGAAGTAGGAGAAGCAATTGTGGATGCTAAAAACAAATTCAGCAAACCAATCATGGTTGTAAATATGGGTGGACCTACATTTGTAGAAGAAAACTTAGTATTACGTGAACACAACATCCCAACATTTGTATTCCCGGAAACAGCTGTAACAGCTCTTAAAGGAATGGCAGCATTCTCTGAAATAAAAGAACAATCACATGAATCAGCAATTGATAACTTAGATGGAATCAACAAAGAAGAAGCAGAAAAAATTATTGAATCTGTAAAAGCAAGTGGAAAAGATGCATTAATCGGAAGTGAAGCATACCAAGTAGCAAAAGCATATGGTATATCAGCAGCACCAATAGTATTAGCAACAACCAAAGAAGAAGCTGGAGAAGCTGCAGAAGCAATGGATTACCCAGTTGTTCTTAAAATCGCATCTGATAAAATATTACACAAAACAGATATTGGTGGGGTACAGGTAAACATTAACTCCAAAGAAGAAGTTGAAGAAAAATTCGAAGAAATCATTGCAAACGCAAAAGAAGCACATCCAGATGTAGTACCTGATGGTGTGGAAGTACAGAAAATGATGCCTAAAGGACAAGAAGTTCTTGTAGGAATGCTTCGTGACGCACAATTTGGTCCAATTATCGGATTTGGTATGGGTGGAATCTATGTTAACCTAATTAATGATGTAAACTTCAAACTTGGTTTAGGACTTACTGAAGAAGGTATTGAAGAACAAATCAACAGTACAAAAGTAAGTAAATTATTAGAAGGATACCGTGGAGATGCTCCTTGTGACATCGATGCAGTAAAAGATACACTTAAACGTGTAGCAAGATTAACACTCGACTTCCCAGAAATCACAGAATTGGATATTAATCCAGTATTCTGTTATGAAGAAGGATCTAGCGCATTAGATATAAAAATCAAATTATAATTCTTCTTCTTTTTTCTTTTTAAACTATTTTTACAAATTAATCTTTCAAATAAACATAATAAAATGAGTTATTTCTTTTGGAGATTAAAAAAAAGGTTAATGGATAAAAGTAGGATTATTCACGTAAATAAATCTTCATAATTTTAACTACTTTCATTAAATGTTTTTTAAGTGGACCACTTCTATTTACAAAATGTTCTATAAATACAACATCTTCCGGTTTTATAGCTTTTAATAACAGTATTACAATACTATAAACTACTGTTCCAACAATTAATCCTACAAACATTCCGATAAGGGTATTAGGAATAAGGCACATTACAAAGATCATGAATCCCACAGCAATAAACATTTTGAACAAATCCTTATATGGTGGATGAACCTTTGATAATTTGACTAATTCGGCCACAGTCAGTATCATTAAAACAAATGTAGCAATGGTTGTAGCAATTGCTGCACCCTTAATATCATAAATTGGAGTAAGGAAAAAACTTAAAACAGCATTTATTATTGCTCCAATAATCAAGGATATCATTGGAAATGTTGGTTTACCAAGTCCCTGACACATACTGCAAGCAATTAGATATACTGAGAAGAAAAACATTCCCCCAACAAGTATCCAAAGAGCTTCAGCACCCTGTGCATATTCATTCCCAAATAACAATACCATTAGTGGAATGGCATATACCATTATAAAGGCAGATACTGGTAAAGATGTAACTGTCGTATACCTATAAGACTGATGCATATACATTTTCAATAATTCTTTATCTTCTAGACTATCAGCTTCACTTGTTGCAGGAAGTACTGATGTTGACACTGAATTTGCTAAAATTAAGGGTATTCTAGCAATAGCACTCGCATTTGTAAAAAATCCTGCATAAAATGCTGGTAAAAACATTCCTATGAAGAATGTTCCCGTATCATATAAAAATATCTCAGCAATACCTGAAACAACAACAGGGATTGAAAATTTAAATATTTCCTTCATCAACCCTAATTCTTCCCTAAATGTTAGGGTTTTAAATTCTCCATAAAGATATGCTTCTTTCACATCTTTTTTGAACAAATAGTATGAACCGATTAATGATACTAGGAAACCTAATGCTGTTCCCAGTACAGCTCCTGCAGCATACCATCCAAGTATAACCAGGCCTGAAGCCAGTATTAATGTGAATATTTGTTCTATGAATTTACTGTAGAAAATATTCTTCATCTGGTAAAATCCCTGGAATACTCCTCTAAATGAACCTACAATAACACTAAACGGTATGATGGCAGAAACCAATCTTAATGGTAATAATGCTTCTGGTTTATTCCACATACCTATAGCAATTGGCTCCGATATTAAGAACATGATAACTGCCGCAATCACAGCCATGAAAATCATCATTTTCATACCTGTAACACTTACTTGGTGTACCATATCCTTATCATCAACAGCCTTGTATTGTGAAACATACTTTGCTATTGCTGGGGGAACTCCACCTGATGCTCCTATGATGAACATGTTTTGGAAGGGTAATGTTAGTCCAACAATTCCATATCCTGTTGTCGTTAATAGTCTACTTAATATAAATCGATAAATAAATCCACCTAATCTAAGAATTATAGATCCTAATAGGATTATAATACTTCCCGAGGCTAACTTAGATTTTTTATCAGTCAAGTATCTACCTCCCTCTTTTTTTTAATCAAAACATTATAATAAAACAATTATTATAATTTCTTTTAGATTAAAAAAGCTAATGTTTAATTCTTTATTACTTATTTAATAAGTATTTAATCATTATTGAATTAAAATATAATAATCTATATTAAGTCTAAAAAAGATAATATTAATAATTAACAAAATTATTATTTTTTAATAGGGGATTATATGACAAAAAATGTGGAAAGATTAGAAAAACGTATGGCAGAACTTACCGAGTCTTTAGAAAAACATAGAAAAAATCCAGGAAGTGGATTTGAAGAAGTAAAATCTGTGGAAATGCTCATAAAATTTGAGATATATTTAA
>CAZUHM010000057.1:0-11881 GCA_964620575.1 uncultured Methanobacteriaceae archaeon
GGATTCAAAGACGAAGAAGCAGCTTCATTACTTGAAAAATATCCTGACCAGATGAGTGGAGGAGAAAGACACAGAGTTGCAATTGCACAAGTATTGATTAAAGAACCAAACATCGTAATATTAGATGAACCAACAGGTACAATGGATCCAATAACAAGAAGACATGTAACAGAATCTATATTAAATGCTCGTGAAGAACTAGATCAAACATTCGTAATTATTTCACACGACATGGACTTTGTTCTCGAATGTTGTGATACAGCAGCCCTTATGCGTGATGGAAAATTATTAGACCATGGAAAACCTGAAGAGATTGTAGATCAATTAACTTCACAAGAGAAAACTAAGATGCTTAACAAACAATTATAAGTTTTCCTTTCCCCACCAAACTATTTTAAATAACTATTTTTGAAAAAAAAGAATTGAAACAAAGAAATTATAACATTTCATATTTTGTAGAACGCTCCTGAGGTACTCTGCCAATATCAGTTATAAGACGTTTAATTTTTTCAGCAGATAAATATCCTCCAAAACCTCCACCCGCTGCTGTAGAAATCTTATCTTCAATCATAGTACCACCAATATCATTAGCCCCACAATTAAGTGCTACCTGAGTCATTCTAAGACCTAATTTAACCCATGAAACTTGTATATTTGGAATTACATCGCCAAATATTATTCTTGAAATTGCATGAACTTTTAAATCTTCAATACCTGTTGCACCATCAGATATTTTCCCCAATTCATTATTTTCTCCAAGAAATGTCATTGGAACAAATTCTGTGAAACCATGAGTTTCTTCCTGTATTTCCTTCAATAAGAACATATGATTAATTCTATCTTCCCATGATTCAATGCTTCCATACATTATTGTTGAAGTTGTTGGAATACCCAATTCATGTGCTTCCTTGACAACTTGTGACCATTCAGCAGTGGATAATTTGTTTGGACATATTTGTTGTCTGATAGAATCAACCAATATCTCTGCAGAAGCTCCAGTCATTGTATCCATACCAGCATCTTTTAATTGTTTTAAAGCATCACGTGTAGAAATACCTGAATTTTTAGCTGTCTGGAATACTTCTGCCGGTGATAATGCATGTAAACAGATATCATGATTATCCTTAATTTCCTTAATCAAATCACAATAATAATTTATATCCATTTCAGTAGTTATACCACCAAAAAGACATATTTCTGTTGCCCCGACTGTTTTTGCTTGAATTATACTATCTGAAATTTCTTCATTAGTCATCCAATAATTTTCATGATTCCTAAAAGAACAGAATTTGCAACCAATCATACAATGGTCTGTAATATCTATTGCTTTATTAACAACATAGGTTACTTTATCCCCGACAATAGTTTTTCTTAAATTATCTGCAGTGTCAAACAATTGAAACTGATTTGCTGAATGCACTAAGTCAATTGCAAGCTCTGGAGTAATCTCATTATCTAAAGTTTTATTATAAATATCTTCTAACATTGAATCACATGCCCCTAACAATAATGTGAATTCTAGAAATAGATTTGATTAGTATAATTAAAATAGTTTTGTAAAAATAGCTTGATTAGAAAAAGGAATATAAAAAAAGAAGTTAATAAACTATTCTGGTAAAGTTAGTTTCCATAAGTAATATAATTCTTCTATTTTATCTTGTTTTTTAGAACGTTTTTTAGATTTCTTTTTAAGAGTAGATTCTTCACCAGTCCATTCATCTACTACTTCGTCTAAGTATTTTGCAATTTCATCATCATAATATTTAGTACCTATTGTATAACATTCAGGTTCATTACGAATGTAGATGATTCCTCCACCTTTTTCTTCCATAAGATCTGTAATTTTTAATAACATGTCATAATATTCTTTTGCTACCATGAAGATATCTCCTTAAATATATCGTAAATTTATATTAAGTAAATATATATTTCATATAGTATATTAACTTTTGGTAATTAATCACAATCATCAAAAATTTTTTCATCAAAATGTGTGTTTTTAATTTTTTTAATAATTTTACAAGAACTATCCAATTCAAATTTCTTATAATCCTGGATTTTGATTACTTTACAATGAATTCCTTCAATATTCAATTGTTTTTCTAGTATATCTGGTTCAAATTTTTGATCTGGACCTATTGAAATGATATCCGGTTTTTCCTCTTTAACTATTTTAAAAGGATCTTCTTCATCCCCTATAAAAACTTCATCAACAACTTTTAGTTTAGATATCATTTCAGCACGCTGTTCCTGAGACATTATAGGAACTCTTTTATGTTTTTCAACAGTTTTATCTGTTGCAATCACAACAAACAGTTCTGCATCATCTCCACCCAATTTTTTTGATTCCTCCAAATAAAAAGCATGTCCTGGATGAATAATATCAAAAGTTCCTGAAGCCATTACTTTAATAGCAACCATCCCCTTTAATTTTGAAATTGAAGAGTATCTTCAAAATCAATTAATCCCTTATATAATGCTGAACCTATAACAACATAATCCGTATTCAACTGAGACAATATTTTTAAATCATCCAGGGAAGTTATTCCACCGGAATATATTATAGGAATAGATATGTTTGCTAATAATTCCTTAACAGGTTTTAAATCAACACCCTTTAATAATCCTTCAACATCAACATTAGTAAACAATATAGAACCTGCTCCTTTTTCTTCAAATATTTTAGCATATTCCAAAGGAGTTTTATCTGTGAATTCTGTCCAGCCATGAGTTACAACTTTGTTGTCTTTACTATCAAGAGACACACATATCCTTTCAGAACCATATTCATCAGACAATTGTGTAATATATTCTGGATGTTTAATTGCCATAGTTCCTATAATGACAGTAGATATTCCAGCATCCAATAACTTTTTAGCATCGTCTAAAGTTCTTATACCTCCCCCCATTTGGATAGGCACATCTGACTTTTCAATAATTTTTTTGACAATATTTAGATTTTCGCCACTACCTAATGCTCCATCCAAATCAACTATGTGCAATCTTTTAGCACCTTTTTGAATCCATTGCATTGCTACTTCATCAGGATTATCTATTATTACTTGTTCAGTTCCGGGTTCTCCTTGTACTAATTGCACACATTTTCCATTTTTTAAATCTACAGCAGGTACTATTATCATTAAACCATCTCATTAGAAATTCTTACTAAATAGATTTATGTGAAATCAAATATTATTACTTTTCTAAAATTTTAATAATTAATTTAAGTTATGATTAACATAAGTATTAATAATAGAAATATTTGAGAATGGTAATAAATGAGAAGAGTAGCATTAAAAATTGCTTATATTGGAACTAAATTCCATGGTTATCAAAGACAACCCGATTACAGGACCGTCGAAGGAGAATTATTAAAAGCGTTCTTCGAAGCAGGAGTTATAGAAGACACATGGAAAGCACATTATTCTGTTGCCGGAAGAACAGATAAAGGAGTTCATTCAACAGGAAATGTCATTTCATTTATTACTGATGAAGAAATAAGACTAAGTTATTTAAATGGTTTATTACCAAAGGATGTTAAAATAATTGGAGAAGCAAAAGTCCCCTACGGTTTTAAGGTTAGATTTCCTCTACATAGAACTTACACTTATGTTCAACCGTTTAATCCTTTTGAAGATGTAGAATATGATTTTGAAAAAATGAAATCAGCTATGAAGTATTTTATTGGAGAACATAATTTTAGAAACTTTTCAAAACGTAACGAAAAGAACCCTAATCGTAAAATATTAAATGTAGAGTTGAATATTGAAGATAATGTCATGGTCTTTAAAGTTGTTGGAGAAAGTTTTCTTTGGAATATGGTTCGTAAAATGGTTACTTCAGTTCTTCTTGTTGGTAGAGGAAAACTTGATATTAACGATATTCAAAAATTATTACAACCTATCGATTTAAGAGAAACAATACGATTACAACCTGCACCAGCAAATGGTTTAATTCTTAGTGATATGGAATATAAAAATATTAAATTCACTGATTGTAATTATTCAAAAAACAAACTCATTGAAGAATTGCAAAAACAATTCATGAGTAATGAACAAGAAAAATATGCTGATGCCAAAATTATTGATATCCTTAAAAGCGAGTGATTAATATGAAAATTGGAATAGTATTGGGAACCAGACCAGAAATAATTAAAATGTCATACCTTATTGATGTAATATCAAATAAAGGAAGTGAATGTATACTTATTCATACTGGTCAACATTATGATACTGAAATGTCAAAACAATTCTTTACAGATTTAAAACTACCATTACCTAATTACAACATAGGTATTGGTTCAAATACTGCTATAAAACAAATCAGCATAATCATTTCAGAACTTGAAGAAATCTTGATTAAAGAAAAAATTGACATAGTCCTTGTTCAGGGAGATACCAATACGGTACTTGCCGGAGCATTAGCTGCACATAAATTAAAAATTCCTGTAGGCCATGTTGAAGCAGGCCTTCGTTCATTTGATAAAAATATGCCGGAAGAAACTAATAGAATTGTAGCAGATAGCTGTTCTAATTTATTCTTCGTACCAACAGAAGAAACAGCAATTAACTTACAGAATGAAGGAATAAATCATAACTCAATTTACGTTACAGGAAATACTATTGTAGACGCATGCAAAAGAAATTTACCAATTGCAAAAGAAAAAAGCGATGTTGATGAATTAATTGAATTTGAAAATTACATTGTTCTGACAATGCACCGTGCAGAAAACGTGGATGATTCTGAAAGATTAAAAAATATTGTTAACAGTTTAACAAACTTAGATTACAATATTGTATTCCCACTACATCCACATACAAAAAAATCATTAGAAGAAAATGGTTTATATGAGAACATAATTAATTCCAGCCACATTCAAATTACAAAACCATTAGGATACCTGGACTTCCTATACTTACTATCCAAGAGTACAATGATTCTCACAGATTCCGGTGGAGTTCAAGAAGAAGCTATAACCCTGGACATTCCTTGCGTAACATTAAGATACAATACAGAAAGACCCGAAACAATATATGCCGGAGGAAACGTATTAGCAGGAACCGATGAAGACGAAATACGATCAAACATAGAAAACATTCTTAATAATAAGGAAGTATATGAAAAAATGGCTAATGCTGTTAACCCCTACGGTGATGGCCACAGCTCAGAAAGAATATATGATATTATTGAAGAAGGTTTTAAAAAGGATACTGTCCGTATTAAACCTACAGATGAAATTCTTGACTTCGAAGGATATTACATGAAACAGATTTCAGAAGATATGACTGTTGAAGAATTTGAGAAAACAAACAAAAATCATTTAATTGAACAAATATTCAATAACAACATACCAGAATATATTGAAAACAAAACACCGTTAAATGGTAAAACTATAATTGTAAAAAAATTTACACAACAATAAATTTTTTGGAATGATTATTATGAACTTTGATACTGTAAATGTAGGAATATTCGGTTTAGGACATATTGGTTTACCAACAGCAGCAATATTGGCAAACAACAATATTCATGTTTTAGGTGCAGATGTGAACGAAGAAACCGTGAAAAACATCAATCAGGGAAGATGTAACTTTGAAGAACCTGGTTTAAGTGATTTAGTTAAAAATTCTGTGCAAAATAATTATTTATCTGCTACAAGTGACCTGGAATATGCTGCAAAACTTTGTGATATTTTAATTGTTATCGTTCCTACACCAATATATGAGGATAAAAAAGCAGATTTATCCTATGTAATTTCTGCATGCGACAGTATCAAAAAAGGATTAAAAAAAGGAAATCTTGTAATTATTGAAAGTACTGTTCCACCTGAAACCGGAATTAATGTCGTCAAACCTATTCTTGAAGAATCAGGATTAAAATGTGGTGAAGACTTTTATTTATCATATAGTCCTGAAAGAGCTTTACCTAACAACACAATATATGAAATGACACACAATGTCCGAATTGTTGGTGGAATTAATGATAAAAGTGCGGATTTAACAGCACAGTTATATTCACATGTTACTCAGGGAGATATTATAAAAGTAAAAAACATTACAAGTGCAGAAATGGTTAAATTAATGGAAAACACTTACCGAGATGTGAACATTGCCCTGAGTAATGAATTAGCAATGATTTGTGAGAAAATTGATGTTGATGTCAATGAGGTTATAACTGCTGCAAATTATCATCCAAGAGTAAATATTCATACACCCGGACCTGGTGTTGGAGGACATTGCATCCCAGTAGATCCTTATTTTTTAATAGAGACTGCAGAAAAATATGGTGGTTATGCCAGATTAATTTCAGATTCCCGTGAGATAAATAATGAAATGCCAAAGCATGTTATTGATTTATTAATGAATTGTAAAGAGAACATTAATACTGTAGGAATTCTGGGAATTGCCTATAAGGGCAATGTTGAAGATATTAGGGAAACACCTTCCAAAAAATTAATTGAATTGTTACTTGAAAAAGATTTCAATGTTGTTGCTCATGATCCTATTGTAAAAAATGAAATTATTGAATCATTCAACGTCAAATCAGTTAGCTATGAAAAGGTTTTGGATTGTGATTGCGTTATTCTTATGACAGATCATGATTTATACAAAAACTTAAGGCCGGATATGTTGAAAAACAAATTCATAATATCAACCAGACCTATTCTCGATAGTACATTGTTTAGAAATTCTGGTGTTAACTTCCAAGCTATTGGTAATGTAACTTTAAAATAGGTTTTTATATGAAACTTCTTGTTTTTGAATATTCAAGTGTTATCCTAGATAATAATTTATTATCAGAGGGATTCAACATGTTAAAAAGTATGTTGGATGACTTGAATAAAATTAATTATTTCGATGTTTATTATTTAATCAATAGTTCCATGCATCTGGACTATGAACATTTGACACCTATTTATATTAAAGAGAATTTTACTGAATGGTTGAATGAGAATATTTCTTCTTTTGATTATGCTTTTTTTGTAGCTCCTGAAGAAGATTTGATACAATATAATATTACCAAAATTTTAGAAGAAAATGATGTAACTGTTTTAGGTTGTGATAGCAATGCTTCATATATCTGTTCTAGTAAAGATTTAACTTACAAAAAAATACCTGATGATATTTTAAAAATCAAATCCATTAAAGTCAATACTGATTATGCAAAATATGAAATAATTCCCGAAAACATCAATAAAAATACCTGCATAATAAAACCCGATGATAAAACTTCCTCTGATTTTATATACTTATGTCACAACAGAGAAGAATTTGATAAAATCATTAAGATATATAAGAAAAACTCTATAAAAAAAATACTGATTCAAGAATTTATTGATGGAATACCAATTAGCGCGAGTATTTTATGTAAAGAAGACTATGTCAAATGTATAAGCATAAATTTACAACAAATAAAAATAGATAATGATAAACTTGAATTTGTAGGCTGTGAAAGTCCAATACAACATCCTCAGAAAAAAAAGATAGAAACAATATCAAAAAAGATTATACATAGCATTCCCGGTTTAAATGCTTTTGTTGGAATTGACTATATCATACAAGATGATAAAATATTTTTTGTAGAAATAAATTCCAGAATAACAACACCATACATCATTTTACAGAAAAATTGCAATCAAAACTTAACTGAAAATATAATTAACTTATTAATACATGACAAGATTGAAGAGATAAACTTTAAAAAAAGTGGAAAATTTATTAAGTGATTTAAATGAAAATTTTAGGATTAGATATTGGTGGTGCAAATACTGATTGTACAATCATTGAAATAAATAACAGTAATGAAATAATTTCTATGAAAACCGACAGGGAATATTTTCCCATGTGGAAAGATAATGATAAACTTCAACAATGTCTGAAGAAGATGACCTATAATGAAGATGTCCATGTAGTGTGTGTTTCAATGACTGCCGAATTAGCAGATGGATATACTAGTAAAAAAGAAGGAGTCGACGACATATCAAAAAAGATTATGGAAGTTTTCAATGAAAAGGAAGTTTATTTTGTTACTTTTGAAGGACTTAAAACATATACCGAATTAAAAGAAAACTTACTTAGTGCTGCTGCCGCTAACTGGATTGGAACTACTGAAATAATAAAATACATAGAGGAAGACTGTATCTTCATGGATATAGGTTCAACGACAACAGATATAATTCCTATAAAAAATAAAAAAGAAATCGCTTTAGGCCATAGTGATTTAGAAAGATTACAAACTGGCGAACTAGTATATACAGGGATGTTACGCACTAACCTTGCTTCAATAGTACATGAAGTTCCAATAAATAATATTAACACCAAAGTAAGCAGTGAATTATTTACAATAACTGCAGATATTCACAGGATACTAGGAAATATTAAAGAAGAAGATTATACTTGCAAAACACCTGATGGAAATAAGAAAGATGTTACCTCCTGTAAACGTAGACTTGCCAGATTAGTTTGTGCTGATTTAGACAGCTTAGATAATAATGAAATTGTCAACCTAGCCAAATATATTGAAAAAGAACAAATAAACCAAATATATGATGGACTTAAAAAAGTTGTTAATAGAACAAATATCAATACGGTTCTAATTACATCAATAGGTCATGGAAATCTTTGTGAAATTGCTGCAAGTAAATTAAATCTAAACGTAATATCTTTAGAAAATTATATGTCAAAAAAAGCAAGTAATGTTTTAACCGCCATTGGTGCTATACAAATGTATTTAGATAGAATGGATAAAAAAATAGTGTTAATTAAAAAAGTATGATGATTAGTACCATACATCTTTAATTCCTATTGCATATGCAAACATGTTAGCACCCAAATGTAAAAATATGCTTACAAACAAGATTAGGATAATCATCTGCCAACTTAGATTTATTAATAATGAAACAAACAGTAAAGCAAATACTACAAAATCTAATTGATCCAACAGAGGTACTGGCTTTCCACGTTCAAAGTTTAATCTTCTTTTAATGAAACTTCCAACAGCATCACCAATTAATGCACCGAAACCCAATAATAATCCCATCAGTAAACCTTGAAGTACACTACCAGAAACAACTGTAATCTGTGATGCAGACATATTAAAAAGATATGTTGCGATACCATAATCTGACAACAACCCTAGTAATCCCCCAACAATCATACCCAATAAGCCACCACCAATCAGACCTCTCCATGTACAACCGTCTCCAATTAATCGACGATTGTCCCATGCATTTTTACCAAAGTCCATTGGAGTTCCACCACCAAAAACTAGTGCAGAACCATTTGCGAAATATGCGGGAATCATCAAGTATATTGAATACAATATCAGTGTAATTAAATCCATGTTAATCATCAAAATCTCATTAATTTATATATATAATATTTTCAAATCAATTTATAAATAATTTTCTTTAAATGGATATTTTCTTTTAATAAATAGCATCGACATATCAAAAATAGACATCAAATAATGATAAAATTAAAATTATTAGTTTAAAAGAAGCAATAGAAATATTTGATAGAAAATAAGCCAATAATATATTTTTTATAATAAAAAGTATATTAAATGAATTACATAAGTAATATTACTATAACTTATACAATTATAATAAATTTTTACAATAATCATAATTTTTATTAGATTAATTGGGGGAGGGATTAAATGGTAACAATCTCCAAAACAAAAAGTTTATGTCCTGAATGTTTAAAAATTTTAGATGCAGAAGTATATACTAAAGACAATGGAATATATATTACAAAAACATGCCCTGAACATGGAAAATTTGATAACACGTACTGGCATGATGAAAAAGCTTATAAAAAAGCTTTAAAATATGGAGCAGAACCACACCAACTTACAAACCTTAAGGGAGATGTTGAAGGTGACTGTCCTTCAAACTGTGGATTATGTAAAGAACATGAAAGTCAAACAATACTTGGATTAATTGATGTTACAAACAGATGTAACTTACAATGTCCAATATGTTTTGCAAATGCAGCGACATCAGGTACATTATATGAACCATCACAAGATGAAATAAGACAAATGCTTAAAAATTTAAGAGAAAATCAACCTGTTGCAACACCTGCAATACAATATTCCGGTGGAGAACCTACAGTAAGAGACGATATTGTAGAATTAATAAAAATTGCAAAAGAAGAAGGTTTTACACATACCCAAATTGCAACAAACGGACTTGCATTAGCAAATGATGAAAACTTAGCTAAAGAACTTAAAGAAGCTGGATTAAATACGGTTTACTTACAATTTGATGGAGTAACTGAAGAGCCATATATAAAAACACGTTCAGCAAACATATTAAGCAAAAAAATAGAAGCTATAGAAAACTGTCGAAAAGCAGGTTTAGGAATAGTGCTTGTTCCAACAATAGTTAAAGGAATTAACAATGATCAAATCGGGGACATTATTAAATTTGCATTAGATAATGTTGATATTATTCGTGGAGTAAACTTCCAACCAGTATCATTTGCAGGTAGAACACCTTCAGATAAAGTTGAAGAACAAAGAATTACTATTGATGACTTTATGAAAAATGTTGAAAAACAGACTGATTTCAATATCACAGAAGATGCATTTTATGCAGCTTCTACGGTTGCACCAATTTCAGATTTAATAGCAGCAATGAGTGGAACCGAAGCTGAAGTAACTTTAACATGTCATGAACACTGCGGTATAGGAACTTATGTGTTCAAAGAAGAAGACGGTACTGTAATCCCTATTACTGACTTCATTGATGTGGACAAATTCATGAATCTGATTGAAAAAAGTATTCCTGATATTCAAAAGAATTCTAGAATTTCTAAAACAAAAACTATTGCTCGTGCATTAAAAGAATTACCAAAAACTGTTGATACTAAGAAGTCACCATCATACATCAACATTATTGATTTACTTAAAAACATATTTATCAAACAGGATTACGATGCATTGGGTGATTTCCACGTAAACTCTCTATTAATTTCATGTATGCACTTTATGGATCCATTCAACTTTGACCAAAACAGAGTAAGAAGATGTGTAATCCATTATGCAACTCCTGATGGTAGAGTAATTCCGTTCTGTTCAATGAACAATATATACAGAGAAAGTATTGAAGAAAAATTCAATATTCCATTAAACTCTGACAGAGCCAAAGAAATTATGGCAAACATACGTAAAGCAAAAATGGAACATAAATAAATAAAAAATAATTTATTAAAATAACCTCCATTTTTTCAATTTTCTTTATTTTAAACTAAATAATTATTTAAAAAAAGTATTTTTAATCAACTCTTTCTTTATGTTCCATATAATAATTACAATTATTTCAAAATAAAAAATAGTTAATCATTTAATTATAAGAAAATACATTAAACCCTATTTAAAATATAATTAAAGATATGAGCTATTTTTTTTCAAAAAACCCAATATATTAATAATAAGAAAGATATATACCCATAATAGGTTTTTATAGGAGAATAAGAATATATTAGAAATATTTTATTACAAAATTTGATATATACATTTTTTAAAAAATAATATATTCTTTATCCGAAAAATCTAAAGTATGTTTATTTAATCAAGAAAATATAATATGAAAAAATTTCATAATTATATTAAAATTTTGGAGGATGAAAAATGGCAAAATTACCATTGACACCTTTAGGAAGAATCATTAAGAATGGTGGAGCAGAAAGAGTAAGCGAAGATGCAAAAATTGCATTATCAGAATTCCTAGAAGACACGTCAGTAGAAATAGCAGAATTAGCATTAAAAAACGCTGAAGAAGAAGGAAGAAAAACTTTAAAAGCAGAAGATATAGATGCAGCTTACAGAAAACTCTTCTAAATACCACTTTCTTCAAATCTTTTTTTTATCTCAA
>CAZUHM010000057.1:11891-13428 GCA_964620575.1 uncultured Methanobacteriaceae archaeon
TGACACATCAATATTTTTAAAATAAATATTTTCATTTTCAACTATTTTTAAAGCCAATACTCTATAATCAATATTAAAAAAGAGTTTATCAAAAGTAGAATATGTTAAAGAAACAATTGGAAACAATAATCTGTTGTTGACCTTCACAGCATCCAATAAGAAAATTTTTTTCTCAAACATTTTTCAACCTACTTTAGAATAATTTTAATTATGTTTATTAAATTTCTTTTTCTAATTATGAAAATAATTATTTTCAGTATATTCAACAAACGAATATTAAATTTAATGTTGATATCAGTTCTTATCATTAATTTATTGATTTCAGGAGTTAAATGTAATCTAAATTTTAATGGATATAATGGTGCAGATAACGCCCATAATAAATTACAAAATTTTATTGTTAAATTATTATCCGCCAAGCCCAAATTAATTATAGCATAAGATTCATCAAATTTAACCATTTTAATTATTAAATTAACTATATGAAACAAATCTTCTTTCGATTCAAACAAGATAGGACATATCTCTTTTATCTTAGGAAATATATCTGATGTTTTATCCTCATTATTATCTTCATCATCTGAGTAGTTTTCTTCAGATTCATCGGATTTTTTATCATTCAAATTAAATTTTACCAAATCATATGCTTTTGACGAAATAGCAACTTGTAATAAAAACTGAATTTGATTATCAACAAGCATTATAACAACATTTATAAAGAAGATATTGATCTTAAAAAAGAAATAATAATTTTCTTCATCATTTTTAAAAGTTATATGTATATTCCATCTTTTAAAAAATATTAAAAAAAATATAACTACAATAATAATTAATAAAATTAGTAAGAATTCAGTTAACATAACAATTCAATCTCATATAATTAATTAATCCTTTAATTATTATTATAGAAAAATAATATTTAATCTGATTTACTTGGTTTAATTTTTGTTTTGATTTTATCAATATTACTTTCAGTTTGATCATCAGATGCAGGTTGTAAATTTGAATTATCCATAAATGAAGAAACAAAATTACCCACAGTAGATAATAAATCATTAATTGTTGTATCAGATTTATCAATAGGTAATACTTCAACTCCTTGTGGTCCCGGAATATTTGTGTACACAATGACTAATGCAACAGGGTCAATAGAACCTCCACCACCAGCCCCACCGAATTCAGTTGAACTGTTTCCAGCATTATTTCCTACACCCACACCAAATCCTAATGCTGATTTTGATATAGGAATAATAACTTTATCATTAGCTTTTATAGGATTACCCACAATGCTATTAGCGCTCATTACTTTTTGTATTTCATTCAAAGTTTTTTCAATTGAATTATCAAAATCCATGTTAAATCCTCATTAATTAATCTATAATATAATATATTCTAATTAACGTTTAAATAAGTTATTAATAACACATAAATTCTAAAAAAAAATTATTAAAAAAATAGACATAAAAAAGGTTTATGCCGTGAGCCGGACTTGAACCAGCGACATCCAGATCTTCAGTCTGGCGTTCTCCCATCTGAA